>JAQXRK010000134.1 GCA_029218485.1 bacterium
CAGCACGGCGAGGTGTTCGTGACCGACGACGGTGCGGAGACCGATCTCGACGTCGGGCACTATGAGCGCTTTATCGACGAAAACCTCACGCGCATGAACAACACCACGAGCGGGCAGGTCTTTCTGAGCGTGATCGAGCGCGAGCGCATGGGCGGCTACCACGGCGGCACGGTGCAGATCATTCCGCATATCACCGATGAGATCAAATCGCGCGTGCGCCGCGTGGCCGAGTCGATCCGGCCGGACGTGCTGATCGTCGAGATCGGCGGCACGGTGGGCGACATCGAGTCCCAGCCGTTCCTCGAGGCCATCCGCCAGCTCAAGACCGAGTGGGGCGCGGACAACTGCGCGTTCCTGCATGTGACGCTGATCCCGTACATCGCGGCGGCGGGCGAGCTCAAGAGCAAGCCCACGCAGCACTCCGTCAAGGAGCTGCTCGGCATCGGCATCCAGCCGGACATCCTCGTGTGCCGCAGCGAAAAGCCGGTCCCCGCGGATGTGCGCGCAAAGATCGCCCTGTTCTGCAATATCGCACCGGACGACGTGATCGAAAACCTGAACGGCCGCTCGCTCTATGAAGTGCCGCTGCTGCTGGAGCAGAACGGCCTGTGTGCCGCCGTGTGCCGGCACCTGCACATCGAGGCGGGCGAACCGGCGCTGGCGCAGTGGCGCGAGATCGTCGCGCGCGATCTCGAGCCGGAGCGGGCCTGCGAGATCGCCATCGTCGGCAAATATGTGGAGCTCAAGGACGCCTATCTGTCCATCGCGGAGGCGCTGCGCCACGGCGGCATCGCCAGCAACGCGCGCGTCGCGCTGCGCTATGTGTCGGCGGAAGCGCTCGAGCAGGAGCCGGCCGACCGTCTGCTTAGCGGCGTGGACGGCGTGCTGGTACCCGGTGGGTTCGGCAACCGCGGCCTGATCGGCAAGATGAACGCCATCCGCTATGCGCGCGAGAACGGCGTGCCGTTTTTCGGCATCTGTCTGGGCATGCAGATGGCCGTGGCCGAATACGCAAGAAATGTGCTCGGCTGGGCGGACGCGCATTCCTCCGAGGCCGATCCCGATACCGAGCACCCGGTCGTCGACCTGATGGCCGATCAGGCGCAAAACCTGCAGCATCTGGGCGGCACGCTGCGGCTCGGCGGCTACGACTGCGCGCTCACGGCGGGGTCGCTTGCGGCGGCGCTCTACGGCCGGGACATGATTCGCGAGCGCCATCGCCACCGCTATGAGATCCGCAACGATTTTGTGCCGGCGCTGGAGGCGGCGGGCCTCCGGTTTACGGGCTGGAACCCCGAGCGGCATCTGGCCGAGATCGTCGAGCTGCCGGGCCACCCGTTCTACATTGCGGTGCAGTTTCATCCCGAGTTCCGCTCGCGCCCGGACGATCCGCACCCGATCTTCGCCGGCTTTGTCCGCGCAGCGCTGGAGCGCCGTGCCGAACGGGAGCAATGAGCGCGGTCAGCGCCGTCCCATTGTGCAGGGAGCGGTGGAAGCTGCCGGAAATGCCGAGTGGGAGCGCTGCGCGCGCAGCCGCTCCCGCGCCTTGCAAAACGGAGCGATTCGCTCTGTAATGGTCTGTACGATTAAGATAGAACATCTGCTAACCAAGCACATCAATACGCTGTCCTTCGCGCACCTGAAAACATGCCGGATGATGAAAAGAAGCAGCCTGTTTAGAGGCTGCTTCTTTTGCATTAAAATGGCGGCATTTTCGGATCGGGATTGCCGCGTCACCGCCGTGCGTTTCTGCGTTTTGTCCGCCCCGGCGCCGCTATTCGTTCGCCATCCGGCAATAGGCCGCGATCGCCTTGGAGGCGAAGTCCGCCGTGCCCTCACCGCCGGCGCTGTCGATGCTCTCCGTGAACGCGCCGGAGGCGTACAGGCCGCCGAGGCTCTCAAACACATCGAGCGTGCAGGTGTAATAGTTGGCGCTGATGTAGCGGCGCAGCGAATCCACCTGCCGCTGCACGGACTCGGCCTCCGGCGGCAGCGATTTGAGCCGGCCCAGCGCCGCAAACTGCGCCATGAACGCGGCGTCCACACCCGCGGCCTGCGCCTCATTCATTCCGGCGCGCTTCTGCTCATACTCCGAATATGCGGGCGTATCGCCCCAGGCCTCGCGCGCCCGCGCGGCATATTCATCCAGTCTGCTTCTGTCAAATGCGGAAAAATCCATGGTATTCCCTCCGATCGATTGTAATCCGCGGGTGAGATCGATCAAGGCGGTCAGCCGCTCCCGCTTCATCTCCAGCAGCTCCAGCTGCTGCATCAGCGCAAGCCGGCGGTCAAAGCCCGGCGCATCGAGTATCTGCCGGATCTGCTCCAGCGGAAACTCGAGCTCCCGGAACAACAGGATCATCTGCAGCCGCTCGAGCGCCGCATCGTCATAGAGCCGGTAGCCGGCCGGCGTCGTCCTGCTCGGCCGCAGCAGTCCGATCGCATCGTAATGATGCAGTGCGCGCACGCTCAGGCCCGTCAGCCTGCTCACCTCTTTGACCGTTTTCACGTTCCGTTCCCTCCCGACAGAAACAGCATAAGCTATGACGTTACGTTAGTGTCAAGCGCAAAATTACCGCTTTTGAAAAGTTCTTCATTATTAGGACGGCGCAGCACGCCTTTTGGTTGCAGTATTGCAAAAAAAAGATACCGGCGGCATGCCGGTACGACAAGATTTGGGACCCGGGCCCGCCTTTTTGCAGGCCCGCTCTGACGCCGGGAAAGACCGGGGCGGCGCTTTTGCCGGCCGGCGGCTGTCCGCCGGGACGCCCGGCGCCTTCTCGGCAAGCGATGGGCGGCGTTCCCCCTGCGGCGCTTCACGCGCCGCGGTCCCGGTTCGTGCGGCGGTAGATGAGTATGCCCGCCACGCTGATTAGGATGGTCGCAAGGAACACGACGATCGCGAACGTATAGTTCTGCAAGCCCAGCGCGTTGCCGCCGATCGTGCTCGTCACGATCGAGGGCAGGCGCGCCAGCGACGCGATGAGCAGCCAGGTGGACAGCTTCATATCCGTCAGGCCGATGCAGTATGTCATCACATCCTTGGGCGTGCCTGGGATCAGGAACAGGATCGTGGTCACCAGCACCAGGCGCTTACGGTCGTGCAGAAAGCGGACGGACGCGATCTGCTCCTTCGTAAAGAACACCTCGACCACCCGCCGGCCGAACCGCTTCACGAACAGGAACACCACCGCGCTCGCCAGCGTCAGGCCGACGACGCACAGCAGCGTCCCCTCCCAAAAGCCGAACGCATAGCCCGCGGCGATCTCCAGCGGCTCGCCGGGCAGCAGCGCCAGCACGACCTGCAGCATGATCATGCCGACAAACGCGGCGCGGCCCCAGACGCCATGCGCATCCACCCACGCGCGAAACCGCTCCGGGTTGTCGATGAACTGGAGCAGCGGCTTGCCGATGAGCAGCATCAGCGCGCCGGTCGTCGCGAGAAACAGCAATACGGCGACGATACCGCGGCGCACATCGCGTCTGCGCTCCTCCGGCAGCTTCTGCAGCGGATTCCACATGGCTCTTGCTACTCCCTCCATGGCGCGGCTCATCCCGTCCGTTGGCCAACAAGGGTATCATACCATAGGATCCATGGGTTTTTCTTTCCATTTTTGGAAGATTTGATTAAGATTCGCTCCGTTTCGGCAGCTCCAGCGTGAACACCGCGCCCTCGCCCGGCACGCTCTCAACGGCGATGCTCCCCTCGCAAGCGGCGACGATGCGCTTGACCAGCGCCAGCCCGAGGCCGTTGCCCTCGCTGCGGTGCGACGTATCCCCCTGATAGAATTTTTCAAAGATGTGGCGCTGCGTCTCCTCGCTCATACCCTCTCCCTCGTCCGCCACCGTGACCACGATGCGCGTATCCCGATCCCTGAGCAGCACGCGCACCGTGCCGCCCTCCGGGCTGAACTTGACCGCATTGCCGATCAGATTCGTCCAAAGCTGCATGCAGAGCGCCTCAAAGCCGGTATACTGCACGCTGTCGAGCTCCACGTCCAGCTCCAGCCGCTTCTCAGTCCAGCGCGGCTCAAGCTGCAGCAGCGCCTGACGGATCTGCTCGTCAAGCCGGAACGTTTCGCGCTGAACGGTGAGCACGCCGTTGTCGAGCTTGGAGAGCATCAGGATATCGCTCACGAGCGTGGACAACCGGCGCGTGCCCTCCAGAATGCGGTCGATGTACTCCTGCCGCTCCTCCCCGGTCAGCGCCGGGTCCTGCAGCAGCATGGCATATCCCTCGATGGCGTTGATCGGCGTCTTGAACTCGTGCGACACATTGGCCACAAAGTCGTTGCGCAGCGTCTCGGTCGCGCCCAGCTCCTGCACCATGTCGTTGAAGCTGTCGTACGTCGTTCGGATCTCTTCGAGCCGGCCGGGGTTCTCAAGGCGCACGGAAAAATCGCCCTGCGCAACGCGGCGCGCGGCCTCGCTGAGCCGGATGACCGGCGAGAGCACCCGGCGGCTGATGGCTGCGGATACCACCACGCCGATGAGCAGGCTCGCTGCGGCGAGCCACCCGATGGCCATCAGCGTGACCGACCTCCATACGCCCGTCAGGTACAGCACCACCGCCCCCGCGCCCGTAACAAACAGCGAGAGCGTCATCACGATGAACACGACCGCCGCATAGTAGAGCTGGATGCGATGGTGCCGCCAGACCCGTTCCCTATTCCGCATGGCGCTTCACCGCCTTATAGCCGAGCCCGCGCACGGTCACGAGCTCAAAATCCGGGTTGTCGCGAAACCGGTCGCGCAGGCGGTTGATGTGCACGTCCACCGTGCGCGCCTCCGTTTCGGACTCCACGCCCCAGATATCGTCCATGAGCTGCTGGCGCGTGAAGATCCTGCCCGGATACGAAACGAGCTTGTACAGCAGCTGAAACTCCTTCTGCGGCAGCACGGTGCCCACGCCGCCCTGATAGACGGTCATCGAGTCGTATTCGAGCACCGTGGACCCGATCGTCTGGCGGCGCTCGTTGATCATCTGCGCGCGCCGGAGCAGCGCGCCCACGCGCAGCACCATCTCGTTGACGTTCACCGGCTTGACCATGTAATCGTCCGTCCCCGACAAAAATCCTTGCTGCATGTCGGAAAACCCGTCCTTGGCCGTTATCATGAGCACGGGCAGCGTATTGCCCGCTTCCCGTAGCTGGCGCACAAGCGTATAGCCGTCCATGCGCGGCATCATAATATCGGAGATGATCAGGTCGATATACTCGCGCTCCAGAATGTCCAGTGCCTCCTGCCCGTCGGCCGCGGTGAACGGCAGATAGCCGCTGCGGACCAGCACGCGGCTGAACAGCTGCGACAGGGCCGCATCATCCTCCGCGATCAGAATTCGGAACATGCGGCACCTCCTTTCAGTCGTATTTGCAGGTGTACGAAACGGCTGCTGCAGCAAAGCAGCAGAGCAGCAGCCAAGCTGCGGCAAAGCCGCGGCAGAACCGGCGCGCCGGCGCCGCACCCCACCGGCAGTATACCACACCCGGAGCGAAGAAACATCAACGGGCGTTCATATTCCGTTGATGTTTGGTTGATGCTGGTGTCATAAGCTAACGAAAGAGAAGGGGATTTCTGGAATCCTGGAGAGGAGCTTGCACATGGCCATTTTGATGTCTATCCTGTACATAGCGCTGGTCGGCCTCACCGCGCACGTTATCGGCGAGGCGCTGCCGCGCGCGTGGTTTCACTTTGACCGGGCGCCCTACCGCGCCTTTCGCTGGGAGCGGGATGGCGCAATCTACCAGCGGCTGAACATTCAGCGCTGGAAGGATGCGCTGCCGGACAAGAGCCGCCATGCCCGCGGCGTGTTCAAAAAGGAGATCCGGCAGACGCCCACGGCCGCGACCATCGAGCGGTTTCTGCAGGAGACCTGCGTGGCGGAGTGCATCCATTGGGTTCTGATGCTGTTCAGCCCCGGCCTGCTGCTGTTTTTGCCCGGCACAGCGGGCATCGTCGCCACCGCGCTCTACGCGCTCTCGAACATCCCGTTCATCCTCATCCAGCGCTATAACCGGCCGCGCCTTCTTCGCCTGTACCGGCGGCTGACCAACCGGGCGGGCACGCCGGCAGCCGAAGCCGCCCATCCTGCCCCGCAGGCCGTTCCCGCGCACAGCGCCTCCTGACCTTGGCCGAAGCCAAGCCGTGGCGCCGTCCCCGACCGCCGGGGCGACCCGATCCCCAACGAAACCGATTTTCGCCACCCATGACAGACGATTGGAGCAGCCTATGAATATTCTCATCCTTTCCTGCAATACGGGCGAAGGCCACAACGCCGCCGGCCGCGCCGTACTGGAGCAACTCGAGCAGCGGGGCGCGCACGGCGTGCTCGTGGACGCGCTGTCCTTCGCCTCCCGGGGCATCTCCCGGCTCGTATGCGACATCCACACCAGCGCCTACCGCAACGCGCCCGCCATCTTCGACGCAGGGTACGACAGGAGCGAACGGCCCGCCGAATCCGGCGATTCGATCGCCTATCGCGCCAATGCGCTGTACGCCAAAAAACTGCTGCGCTACATCCGCGCGGGCGGCTTTGATGCGGTGGTCGCGCCGCATGTATTCCCCGCCGAGGCGCTCACCTGCCTGCGGCGGCAGGGGCTTTTGTCGCTGCCGTGCTGCTTTATCGCGACCGACTACACCTGCAGCCCGTTCGTCGGCGAAACGGTGCTGGACGGCTACTGCATTCCGCATGCGTCGCTGGCCGAGGAATTCTGCGGGCACGGTCTGCCGCGCGAAAAGCTCATTGCAACCGGCATTCCGGTCGCCACATCGTTTGCCGCGCATGCGCCGCGCGCCGAGGCGCGCCGGGCGCTGTCCCTGCCCCGGAACGGGCGCGTCATCCTGCTCATGGCCGGCAGCATGGGCGCCGGGCACATCGGGGATGTCGCGGCGCGGCTGCTGCCGCAGCTGACCGTTGACGACCGCCTGATCTGCGTGTGCGGCAACAACGAAAAGCTGCGCCATTCGCTCCTCGGCGAGCACCGCGTGGACCCGCGCGTCGTGGTCATGGGCTTCACGGACCGGATGAGCCTGCTGATGGACGCGGCCGACCTGCTGCTGACGAAGGCGGGCGGACTGACCAGCACCGAGGCAGCGGTCAAGGGCGTTCCGCTCGTGTTGATGGACGTCGTGGGCGGCTGCGAGTCCAGAAACATCGCGTTCTTCACCGCGCACGGGCTGGCCCGGGCAGCGCAGGCCCCGGCCGATATCGCCGATTTGGCGCTCTCGCTGCTGGACGACCCGGCCGCATGCGCCGCCATGACGGCGCGCCAGCGCGAAACCATCGCGCCCGACGCCGCATCGGCCGTTGCCGACTGGGTGCTCTCCGCCGCTGCGGCCGGCGGCGAAGCGGAGGGGGCCGCGCAGATGGGCTGAGCGGAGGGCGGTTCAGCGGAAATATTGCCTGTTGAAAGAGCAGCGCGGCAAGATGCCGCGCTGCTGCTGTCCTTTACGGTGGTGCTGTATTCGTCCTGTCGAAGAATGGCCCGGCCGAGGCTCAGTGCGTATGGTCGAGCAGGCGCACCTGTCCGTCCAGCTCGCCCGCAATGCCCGCGAGCATGGCCTTCGCAAACGGACATGGGTAGCCGATCGGCGTGCCCTTCTGGATACACGAGGCCAGCGCAATGGTGTCCGCGCCCCGCTTGACCAGCTCCCGCGCGCGCAGCACCGCCCGCTTGCCGGGGCAGCCGCCGCAGCTCACAAACCCGATGATCTCGATGTCCTCCTCCACGCCGGCAAATACGCCCGTCCGCTCCCGAACCGCGCGAAAATCGGTCGTTCCGGGACAGATTTCCTCGGTCTGCATGCATCGAATGACGCCCAGTTTCATGACAATACCTCCCTGAAAAATACCGGTTGCCCGGCCCGCCGCCGCGGTCGGGCGCTCCTTCAATCGTAGACCGGGAAGCGGCTCGTGATCTCGTTGACGATCGCGCGAACCTCCTCCGCGCTCGCCTCATAGTCCGTCGCCGTGCGCCAGATGCAGTCCGCAATCTGCTCCATCTCGGCCACGCCGAGGCCGCGGCTCGTGACGGTCGGCGTGCCGATGCGCGCGCCGCTGGTGACGAACGGCTTCTCCGGGTCGTTCGGCACGGCGTTCTTGTTGATCGTGATCTGCACGGTGTCGAGCCGGCGCTCCAGCTCCTTGCCCGTCAGGTGGAGCGAGCGCAGGTCGGCCAGCAGCAGGTGGTTGTCGGTGCCGTTTGAAACGAGCTGCATGCCGCGCCGCATCAGCCCATCGGCCAGCGCCTTGGCGTTCTCGACCACGCGGCGCTGATAGTCGGCGAACGAGGGCTGCAGTGCCTCGAGGAGGCAGATCGCCTTGGCCGCGATCACGTGCATGAGCGGACCGCCCTGCATGCCGGGGAACACGGCCTTGTTCAGCGCGGGGCCGAACGACTCCTTGGCGAGGATCATGCCGCCGCGCGGGCCGCGCAGCGTTTTGTGCGTCGTGGTCGTGACCACATCCGCATACGGTACGGGGCTCGGGTGCACGCCCGCCGCCACAAGACCGGCGATGTGCGCCATGTCGACCATGAGCAGCGCGCCCACGCTGTGCGCAATCTCGGCAAAGCGCTCAAAATCGATGATGCGCGAATACGCCGACGCGCCCGCCACGATCAGCTTCGGCCGCACCTGCTCCGCAATGCGCTGTACCTCGTCATAGTCGATCCGGCCCGTCTCCGGGTTGATGCCGTAGGAAGAAAACGAGTAGTACTTGCCGGACAGATTGACCGGCATGCCGTGCGTGAGATGGCCGCCGTTCTGCAGGCTCATGCCGAGCACGCGGTCGCCGGGGTTGAGCAGGGCGAAGTACACGGCGAGGTTCGCCTGTGCGCCGGAGTGCGGCTGCACGTTCACATACTCCGCGCCGAAGAGCTGCTTTGCGCGCTCAATGGCGAGGTTCTCCACCACGTCCACATATGCGCAGCCGCCGTAGTACCGCTTGCCGGGGTAGCCCTCGGCGTACTTGTTCGTCAGTACGCTGCCCATCGCCGCCATGACGGCGGGGGACGCCAGGTTTTCCGATGCGATCAACTCCAGATTGCGCTGCTGCCGGTTCAGCTCGCCCGCCATCGCCTCGGCTACGGCGGGGTCCTGCTCCATCAGAAAGTGGAGGTTGCGTTCAACATTCTGTTCCATGATCCGTTACCATTTCCTTCCCCAAAAATATGAAAGGGAGCGATGATCCGATGCTCGGACACGCTCCCTATGAAAGACCTGAACTGGTCTTTGCCAGCGATACTACCGGTACTCTGTCCTTTTGCCTGAGAGATTCGGCGCTGTCCTTCAAAAAGGACTGCCTTGCACCTTCGGCCCCCGCCAAAGCGGGCTTCTCCAGAGTCCCCTCCGTTTTCAGTCCTGCCCGAACCGGGCGCCTGAGAGTGTTATTCCTTCGGCGAACCGCGCGGTCTAAAGCGGGAAACTGCCGGCAGCGCACCTGCCGTACCGCCCAACACCGCGGGTTTCTTTCCTGAAACTTTCAAAGGGAGATATGATATTGCATCACATTATATACGATGCGCCCTCTCCTGTCAACCGTCACTTTTCGACCCGGCCGCGCTCCTGCGCCGGAATATACCCCCCTGCAATTGCGGCTCTGGCGCGGAAGCGGCCTTCTGTGGTAAACTAAATGGTAATGCATCTACCTTTGCGCGGCTTTTGCAACTTTTTCGGCGTTCTGCGCGTCTTATAGAGGGAGCTGCCCCAAATACCGGCGCAGATGTGTTCGGGCGCGGCCGCCTGCCCGGCGCAGCGCGGACAAGCCCGCGCGCATGCACGGTCCGCGCAATCCCGCCATCCCCCATGAAAGGAGCTTTGTCATGACCAAATTCCGCCTCGCGATGCTGTGCCTCGCCGTATGCAGCCTTGCAGCAATCTTTTTCGGCGTCTATCTGCTTGAAAAACACGGCAAGCTGCACATGACGCTGTTTCACAAGCTGCTGCTCGGGCTTGGCGTTGTGCTCGTGCTCGACACGGTGGTCGTCTCATTCCTGTCCAACTTCAACCTCGGCGTGATCCTCCCCGCCTTCTTCGGCGTGCCGCTGATCGCGCTCGCGTTCCTGCTGCCGTACATGGACCATGGCTTTCTGCGCTTTCTCAAGTGGTTCACGGCCGGGTGCTACGCGGTGGCTGCCTGCATCTTCCTCGTGTGCGGCATTCTCATGACCACGGCGGCGCACCGGGGCGATCACCGGCAAGCTGACGCGGTCATCGTGCTCGGTGCGGCCGTGCACGGCGACAGGGTGACATGGGTGCTCTCGAACCGGCTCGACGCGGCGATCGAGTATCTCAACGCGCACCCGGAAGCCATCGCGGTGGTCTCGGGCGGTCAGGGCGCGGGCGAAAGCGTGACCGAGGGCTCGGCCATGCGAAAATACATGCTCGCGCACGGCATCGCGGAGAACCGCGTCTATGCCGAGGAGCGCGCCGCCAACACGCGGGAGAACTTCCGGTTTTCCATGGAGATCATCGACGAAGTGCTCGGCCCGGATGCGGACGTCGCCTTTGTAACGACGGGATTCCACGTCTATCGGGCCGGCGCCGTCGCCGCCGCACAGGGCATCGACACCTTCGGCATTCCGGCGGACGACGTCTGGTATATCGCGTTCAACAACTTTTTGCGCGAGTGCGTGGGCATCTGCGTCTACGCGCTCAAGGGCACGATCTGAGCGCGCGCCAGCATCCTCCGGCCATTTTGAACCAATCCGCACCCGCGCGCAGGGGGAGTACGCCCTGCGCCACCCAAGCATGATCCGGTGCTCCGAACCAATCTGCGCTCTTGCGCGGCGCACGATCTGCGCCGGGCGGCAGCGCTTGTACGCACATGTGCTGCAGCGCAACAGAAACTCCAAGGGAAGCGCGGACTTGCCCTTGGTCGCTTGTACCATATGCGCCAAGAAAAGGGCGAGCTTGCCCGTGATCGCTTGTATGCATGTGCGCCGCCGCGCATCACACATGCCAAGAAAAGGGCGAACTCGCCCTTGGTCGCTCGTACGCACATGCGCCGCCGCGCATCATCAGGAAGAGCTGATGTGCAAAACACAGTGGCCGGCAGAGTGCCTGCCTGCGCATTAGCCGCTTTCCTGACCGCGCGCGCCGCCGTCCCGCAGGCGAACCGCAGCGAAAGTTCCCGCTGCCGCAGGGTGCAGAAAGCAGCGCGGATCGACCCGGCGGCGTCCCTCCAACGAAAAACGGCAGCCCCCTCCAACCGGAAAGGGCTGCCGTTTGTTTTGCTT
>JAQXRK010000135.1 GCA_029218485.1 bacterium
TTTGACAATGGCAACGACGCATTACAGCGAGATCAAGGCGTTTGCGCTGACGCATCCCGGCATGCAGAACGCTTCGATGGAATTTGATGTCGATCGCCTATGCCCGACCTATCGCCTGTTCATCGGTATACCGGGAAAATCGAATGCTTTTGAGATATCAGAGCGCCTTGGACTTTCTGAGTCGGTGATCGAGCGCGCACGCTGCTTTTTGGAAAAGCGGGATGTGGCGTTTGAAGACGTCCTCTCCGGTGCGGAAGCGGCACGCCGGGAAGCGGAAAACGATCGTTTGGCGGCGCAGGAGGATCGCTGGGAGGCGCAGCGGATACGCCGCGATCTCGAGCAGCGCCAGCAAAAGCTCGATCAGGAGAAAGCGCAGCTTCGCCAGAAAGCGAGGGAGGATGCCCGCAAGATTGTTTTGGAAACGAGACAGGAGATGGAGGGCTTGATCGCACAGCTGCGCTCGATCAAAAACATCGATAACAAAGCTCTGGAGCGTGCCATTCAGCAGACACGCGATGCAATGCGGGAGAGCGAGACACGGCTGATGGATCAGGTGATTCATCAGAGCGCGACGGACGATGCACCGTCCACGGTACTGCCCGGGGAGGCGGTTCGGATTCTCTCCGTTGATCGGGAGGGAACGGTTTTGAAAGCGCCGGACCAGCGCGGTATGGTGCTCGTCCAAACGGGAGCAATGAAGCTGACGGTAAAACTCAGCGAGCTCCGGCGCGCACCGGCAAAACAGGAGAAGCCGAAGCCGGCGGTAAAGGTGAAACTGTCGGAGCCGGCGCGCAGCTTTCTGGAACTCGATCTGCGTGGGAAAATGGTGGATGAGGGCGTCATTGAGATTGACCGGTTTATTGATGATGCTATGATTACCGGCATCAAGGAGTTTTCGATTATCCATGGAAAGGGAACCGGTGCGCTGCGTGCGGGCGTACAGGCATACCTGAAAACGCATCCGCGTGTGAAGAGCTATCGGCTTGGTGCATACGGCGAGGGGGATGCCGGAGTGACGGTGGTGACGCTGAAATAACAGCAAATTGGACAAAACCGACAGGTTGTGCTATAATGATAGCGATATTGTGGGTCGCGTATATATATGCGGATTCCGCTATTGTATGGAGGGTTCCTGCATGGAGAACAATACCATTTTGGTCATTGATGACGACCGAAACATTCTTGCTATCATTGAGCTGTATTTGAAAAAAGCCGGTTTCCAGGTTGCGACCTGTGCCGACGGCGGAATGGCCCTGGCGGCATTCCATGAAACGAGGCCGTCTTTGGTTGTGCTCGATGTGATGCTCCCGGGGCGTGACGGCTGGTCTGTTTTGCACGATATTCGAATGGAGAGCGAAACGCCGGTCATTATGCTGACTGCAAAGGGCGATACCGGCGACCGGGTACAAGGCCTTGAATTGGGGGCGGATGACTATATCGCCAAACCATTCGACGCAAAAGAATTGATTGCGAGAATCAAGGCGGTATTGCGCCGCAGCGCTCCGGTCGAGCCGGAACGCACGATTCAGCTGGATGGCCTTTCGGTGTCCCTGGAAAACTATGCTGTGCTGCTGGATGGCAGGCCGCTCGAAATGCCTCCGAAGGAGATCGAACTGCTGTACTTCTTGGCGTCGCATGCCGGGAAAGTATTCACGCGCGAGCAATTGCTCGAACAGGTGTGGGGCTTCGATTTCTTTGGTGATTCCCGGACGGTCGACGTCCATGTGAAGCGAATTCGAGAAAAGCTGGGGGACAATCACCTTTGGCAGCTGAAAACCGTTTGGGGCGTAGGATACAAATTCGAGCAGCAATAAGAGCACAGGGGTTTCATGCGCCGGGATTTTCTCCGAACATTGTTTTCGCGAATGCTCGCGACATATTTAACCGTTACGCTGGGATTGATTCTGATCGTCGGCGTAACGGTTGTTGCGTTGTTTCAGGGACAGCTTCGGACAGAGATGAACGCGCAGCTTGTAAGAGAACTGCAGCAAGTCAATGAGATCGTTTCCTCAAACGCAGAAAGTGCTGGACTGCCGGGTGACGCCGATTCCCTGCTTGGGTGGCTCGCCCGTCAATCGGGCAACATGATTGAGATGTATGCGCCGGATGGGACAAGGCAGACCTATTTCAGCGAATCAAAATGGGGTTCGGCGGCTGCGCGGGGGTTAAGCGAAGAGACGCGAGCCGACTGCTTGAGTAAGACAGAACCATCGGCGGTCAGCAACCTCTTCGATGGTCTGCTGGATTTTCCGACCGTTAGTCTGGGTGCAAGAATGCTCACGGCGGACGGAACCGAGGCCCTCGTCTTTCTGCATAGGGACGATTCTGCGGCCAAGCGTATGGCCGACGCCGCATGGATGGAAGTGTTGCTGGTTCTCCTGATCGCCATACTGTTTTCAGTCATTGCCGTATATTACACGACGTCGCGTATGACGAAGCCGTTTATGGAGATCAGCGATATCGTACAGCGCTACAGTAAGGGCGATTTCAACATTCGGATTCCCATTTCCGGCACGGATGAAGCGACACAGTTGGCGCGAAGTTTCAATAACATGGCGGATCAGCTCAAGGATCTTGAGGCTACGCGCCGTAGCTTTGTCGCCAATGTCAGCCACGAATTGCGGTCGCCGCTGACGTCGATGCGCGGCTTCTTGGAGGCCATGCAGGACGGCACCATTGGGCGCGAGGAATACGACAAGTATATTGATATCGTTCTGTCCGAGACGCGCCGCATGACCAGCATGGTCAACGATCTGCTGGATCTGGCCAGAATTGAATCCGGGACGACGGCCATTAAACTGGAAATATTTGATATCAACGAGCTCATCCGCCGCACGCTGATCACATTTGAAGCGCGTATTTATGATCACAAGATGGAAGTAGAGGTGAAATTTGCGCAGGAGCAATACTATGTGGAAGCGGATAATGCGCAGATTTCTCAGGTGCTGCGCAATCTCATCGACAATGCGATCAAATATTCGCCGATGAACAGCAAGCTGCGCATTGCCACCTATGCTCTGCGAAAAGAGGTATATGTGAGCATCCAGGATTCCGGTCAGGGAATTCCCGAAGAGGATGTTCCGCATGTTTTTGACCGCTTCTATAAGGTGGAAAAAGCGCACACCCCGACCAAGCAGAGCGGAACCGGTCTCGGCTTGTCCATTGTCAAGCGCATCATTGATCAACACGGCCAGACCATCACGCTCAAGAGCGTTAAAGGTAAGGGAAGCAACTTTACATTTACCCTGAAACGGGCACCCTCGCCGAACCGGCGACAACCCATGCAGGATGGAGGAGCAAAATATGGAATTCAATAACCGATATGGAAACAGTCCGTTCTATGACAATCAACAGCCACGCCGGCGCGGTTTGGGCGGATTCGGAATCGCTGTGATCGTTCTGTTAACGATTCTGGTCGCTGCCATTGTTTTGGCAGTGTCCTTGCGCGGCGAGTATCGCAACGATATGGGAGTATCGATAGAACCGGAGCGGACGGCCGCACCGGAACCCACAAAAAAACCGGCCGCAGCGCCTGCAACGCCGATACCAGGAACGGGCATCATGCCTCCGCTCGATGGTGTGGCTCCGGATTTGTCCGATATTGCAACCCCGGGCTTTTGGGACAACCCCATACCGAGCATTTTTGATGCTGTCTCGCCTTCGGTGGTCGGTGTTATCAATTACACAACGCAAACCTTCGGAAAGAGGGAAATACTGGATATCTACGGTAGCGGAAGCGGATTTGTTATTTCGAGCGAAGGTTATATCTTGACCAATGCGCATGTTGTTGCGGATGCGGAAAAGATTACCGTTTTGCTGGATTCGGGCGAAGAAGTAGAGGCGGCATTGATCGGAGCCGACAATGAAACGGATGTCGCAGTCCTGCGGGTGGACCGTCGGGATCTCGTGCCGCTGGCGGTTGGGAATTCCGAAGACATGCGCGTGGGCGAATTTGTCATTGCGATTGGAAATCCTTTGGATTCGGAACGTCTGGCGAACACAACGACATTTGGCGTTATCTCGGCCAAAGCCAGGGAGATCACGATTGACGGTCATACGAACACCTACCTGCAAACAGACGCCGCCATCAATTTTGGCAACAGCGGCGGTCCGTTGCTGAACATGAAGGGCGAGGTGATCGGCATGAACAGCGCAAAGTCGATTACAGCCGGGTTTGACGAATATGGAAATCCGGTCAGCGCAGAGGGCATTGGATTTGCGCTACCGATAAACGCAGTATGCACCATCATGGAACGGCTGATCACGGAGGGCAGCATTGAAAGACCGGCTGTCGGGATTACGGTATATACGCTCACGGAAGCCGTTGCGGCAGAAATGGAATTGCCCTTGTCCAGCGGCATCTATGTAGCGAGCGTTGTGACGGATGGTCCCGCTTCCAGAGCAGGTGTTTGCGCGGGTGATATCATCCTTTCAGCTAACGGCAGGACGATCACCGAGCAGGCCGAACTGATTGCGGTTATCAATGAATGTAGTGTTGGAGATTCGATTCGGCTCGAGATTTTCAGAAACGGCGACACATTCTCCTGCGACATATTGTTGGCAGACAAAAACCAGATGGACTTCAATACGATCGATCCTCTGCCTGCTGATTGATGGAGACGAATATCGGAATACCATGCGGCGAAGAACGGGTTACCGTTCCTTCGCCGTATTGTATTATGGAAACAAAATTTGGAAACTCAAGAGTTGAAACCGCATCGCAGATGCACAGCATTGACGTATCCGGATCATGGAAACGCGAACGGGAACAGCCAAAGTGAAGCGGTGTGTGATGGAATGATCTCCCCGACGCTTGTGCATACCGCCGGAGAAGGAACGCTAAAGCGATACGTTTGGAAAAACAAAGCCCGCGCAGTAGCCTTCCATACCATCCGTATCCCGGAAAGAAATCCGTTCGATTCCAAGAAGTGCTATCAGGTAAGCCAGAATTGCGCCGCCGCAGAGAATGACGTCGTGCCGTTCCAGCAAAAGCGGGTGTTTGCGGCGGCACG
>JAQXRK010000136.1 GCA_029218485.1 bacterium
CGCCCCGCATAGTCTGTCTTGATGCGCGTAAGCGCCGCCAAAGCGGCAGCCGCAAACCCCGCGCGCACCAAAAGGAGGCCCCATGTCCGAACCCGCTGCCGCCGCGCCGGAGCCGTATCCCGAGACCCCCATCCCGGTGGAAACGGCGGAAAACGGCATTCAGCTCCATATCACGGTCGAGCCGGACCCCGCCATCCTGCTGCTCGACGGCGCGCCGCTCGGCCGGTCGCCGGTCACGGCGGCGCTGTCCGGCGAGGGCGAGTACCTCGTCACGGCGCTCCCCGCCTGCACGCGCGCCGGGCAGGCCTTTTACGGCGTCACACGCGCGCTCACGTTCTCGGGCGGGGCGCTGGCGGAGGGTGCGCCGGATGTCGAGGTGTTCGACTGGGGCGGCGGGATCTTCGAGGCGTCGCTGCGCCTGCCGCCGCTGCCAACGGCGCGGCCGCGCACGTTTCCCTATACGCTCGCGCAGCTTCCCTGGGAGCGGCAGCTCGCCGTGCTGTATTACGACGACGGGCTGTGGCTGTCGGTCGAGGCGGGCGGGCGCGTGCTCGCGGGCTTCGCGCTTTTGGGCGCGGCGGCCGGGGAGCTGAGCGTGCAGAACCGCTGTCTGTTCGCCGTCACGCGCGACGGCCCGGCCGAGGAGGCGCTCGTGCTCGCGCCCGACCGGTCGGTGCTGCTTCGCGTGCAGGCGGACCGCATCCTGCTCGAGGACGGCCATGTCGTCGCCATCGACCGCCTGCCCACCCAGCGCGGCTATGAGCGGCGCACGCGCTACCGCATGGTCGGCGGCGCCTTTCTGGCCGATCCGCCGGAGACCGGATTCTTTACGCACGCGCCCGGCCCGGCGGCTGATCCGGTGCGCGCTCTGCTCGAAGCGCTGCTCGCCGGCGATGCGCCCGGCGCGGCCGGCTGCCTCTCCCCCGCGCTGCGGGAGGGGCTCGACGCCGCGGCGCTGTCGGATTTCTTCGGCCCGTTTACCGGCGTGCGGCCGTTCTTTTTTGAGCCGGATGTGGTCGGCCTCACGCTGGAGCCGGCCCGCGGCGCCGTCCGCTGCCGCCGCTTCCGGTTCCTGCTGGACGGCGACGGGCGGATTGACAACATCGAGGAAGCGGACCCAGACGGCGAATTGTAAAAAACGCACGGCAAAAATGCAAATCTTCGCGCGAAGGGGTCGCGCTTTTGCCGCCGCCGTGGTATACTACAGACATGTACGGATATTATGGTTATGGAGACGGAATTTATCTGATCGCCCTGCTCGTGATCATGGTGCTGAGCCTGTTTGCGCAGGGCTCGGTGCAGCGCACGTTCAATCGCTATGCACGCTCGTCCACGCGCCGCGGCATGAGCGCCGAGCAGGTGGCCGGCGCGCTGCTCGCCCGCAGCGGCAGCAGCGTGCGCATCGAGCGCGTGAGCGGCAGCCTCACCGACCACTTCAACCCGAGGACGCAGACCGTGGGTCTGAGCCAGTCGGTCTACGGCTCCGATTCCATCGCCGCCGTGGCCGTCGCCGCGCACGAGATCGGGCACGTCATGCAGTATGAGGAGGGCTACGGCCCCATCCGCTTCCGCAACGCGCTGCTCCCCGTGGCCAACATCGGCTCGAACGCCGCGCCGTATATCGTGATCCTCGGCCTGCTGTTCAACAGCTTCAATCTGGCCATGCTCGGCGTCATCCTGTTCGGCGCCATGCTGCTGTTTCAGGTCGTGACGCTGCCGGTGGAGTTCAACGCGTCCAGCCGCGCGCTGCGCATGCTCGAGGACGGCGGGTATATCACCTATGAGGAATCGGACGACGCCAAAAAGGTGCTGCGCGCCGCCGCCATGACGTATGTGCTGGCCGCCTGCGCCTCGCTGGTCAACTTCCTCCGGCTGCTGTCCCTCGCCTCGCGCACGCGCCGGAACGACTGAGCACCGGCCACCGCAGCCCCGTCCGCGGGATGCCCCGGCGGCTGTCCCAGCAGGGCGCGCAACCATCAAGAATTCAAAAGCTCCGCATTCGGCCGGCAGGCTGCTGCGGAGCTTTTTGCTGTGTTTCTTCCGTTGTATCCCGTTGCCGCGGCGGATCGCCGCCCCCCCGGCAGCGCGCCCGCGCAGCGGAAGGTCCTCCCGGTTACGGTTCCTCGATGTTCACGTTGCCGGAAACGGTGTCGCAGTCGATCTCGCATGCGCCGTTGCCGTAGCGGTACTCGTCGCCGCTCACCTGCACGGGCACCGGGCAGTTCACCGAGCCGGAAACCGAGTCGAGCTCGATCGTAAAGCCGTCGTTCTCCGCGGGCAGCACCAGCGTCAGGCTGCCGCTCACCGCGTTAAAATCCAGCGTGTCCGGCAGCGCCGTGGGCAGGATGTACAGGTTGCCGCTCACCGAATCGCCCGCGATCTTGCGGAACGCGCCCTCGCGCACCTCGGTGGAGCCGGAAACGGTGTTCACGTCCAGCGTTTTTCCGGACAGACCGGTCACGGCGGCGCCGGCCGAAACCGTGTCGAGCTTGAGCGAGCGAATGGAGTCCGCGAGCGTCTCCGGCACGCGCACCACCAGATCCTTTTCCGGGACGCTGCCCACCCGCAGGCCCGGCCTGCAGAACACGATGCGCAGCGTGCCGTCCTTCACGCGGTAGCGAAGCTGCAGGTCGCTGTCGAGCGAGCTGCCGGCCTTCTCCCCGATCTCAATGGCGTCGGTCTCCGCGCGCTCCACGTGCACGCTGCCCGAGACCCAGACGATGTCTATGTTCTCGATCCCGTCGGCCGGCACGCTCCCGCCGCCGGTCACCGCCGACGCGCCGAGGTCGTCCCACCCGGAGAGAACCTCCACATCGCCGTCCGATATGGAAACATGGATGCAGCCGGCCTGCGCGACCAGCAAAACCAGCGCCAGCAACAGCGCCG
>JAQXRK010000137.1 GCA_029218485.1 bacterium
CCTCAAACGCGCGCACGGTTTTCAGATCGCGCACTTCGCTGATCGCGCTCTGCGCGCCGGAGCGCGGGGACGTGCCGTATTCGCTCCGCTGCCCGTCCGGCTCGGCGCCGATCCCTGCGGCACGCATCGCGCGCTCTCTCTCGACAAGGCACACGATGTCGCGGCGGCCGTCCGTGCCCACCACGAGCGAAACGCCCTCGAGCGCCGCCACCGTCTCCGCGGCGGTCTGCGCATAGCAGCCGACCGCAACCACCAGCGCGTCCGGGTTCATGCGGTGCGCGCGGGCGAGCATGTGGCGCGACTTCTGGTCGCTCACCTGCGTGACCGTGCAGGTATTCACGACATACACATCCGCCCGCTCCGAAAAGGGCACGCTCTCATAGCCGGCAGCCAGGAACAGCTCCAGCATCGCCTGCGTTTCGTAATGGTTGACCTTGCAGCCAAGCGTGTAAAAAGCGACCTTCATCCCGCCGACCTACTCCAGTTCATACAGCACCTGCGCGAGCATCGCCATGCCCGCCGTTTCGGTGCGCAGTATCCTCGGCCCGAGCGATACGGACACCGCGCCCGCCGCGCGCAGCCGTTCGACCTCCGCGCTCTCAAGCCCGCCCTCCGGGCCAATGATGAGCGCAATGCGCTCGCCCGCGCCGCTGAGAAGCGCCGCCTTCAGCGTCGTTGCGCGCTCCTCCTCATAGGCCACGAGCACCGTATCGAACGCGGAAAAATCCACCTGCCGGAGCGGCAGCACGCCCGCCACCTGCGGGATCATGCCGCGGCGCGACTGCTTGGCCGCCTCCGCCGCCACGCGCTGGTAGCGCACGCGCTTGTTCTCAAAATCGCGCGTCGGCACGGCCACACACCGCTCGGACACGACCGGCACCACCGCCGCCACGCCCAGCTCGACGCACTTTTGCACGATGACCTCCATCTTGCCGGTCTTGGGCAGCGCCTGAAAGAGCGTCACGCGATGGTGTGGCTCCGTTGGGGACGGATGCGCGCCGCTCAGCGCGCAGATCGCCTCGTCCTGCCCGATCGCGGTGAGAACGCCCGTATAGTCGGTGCACCGACCGTCGCAGATCTCGACCGTATCGCCCACGCGCAGCCGCAGCACGCGCGCAAGGTGCCGCACATCCTCGCCCGTGATGCGCGCGGTATCGCCCGCAATATCGCTTGTAAAAAACCGGCTCATCTCGGCCGCCTCGCCAGCTGGGCCACCCAGCCCTCGGCCGCCGTTTCCTTCTCCACGGCAAAGCCCGCGCGGCGCAGCGTCTCGCGCACCTCGCTCTGCCGCTCATCGATCACGCCGGACACGATGAACGGCGCGCCCGGCTTGCAGCAGGAATAGGCGAACGGCGCGAGACGGATGATCACATCCGCCACGATGTTGGCCAGTACGACGTCATACCGGCCCGCGATGCGCCGCTGCAAATCCTCATCGGTCAAAACATCCCCGATCTCAATGCGGTACCCCGCCTCGCCGATGCCGTTCATCTCTGCGTTCTCGCGGGCGATGTGCTCCGCGATCGGATCGATGTCCACGGCGACCGCCTCGCGCGCGCCCAGCAGCCGCGCCGCGATGGAGAGTATGCCGCTGCCGCAGCCCAGATCGAGCACCGCGTCGCCCGGCTGTACGGCGGATTCCAGAAGCTCGAGGCACATGCGCGTCGTATGGTGCGCGCCGGTACCGAACGCAAGACCCGGATCGAGCTTGAGCACCGAGCGGCCGGTCGCCGGCTCCGGCTCCCACGAGGGCAGCACGAGCAGCCGCTCGCCGATCTCGAGCGGTTTATAGTATTGCTTCCAGTTGTTCGCCCAGTCCTCATCGTCCCGGACGGTGACGGTCATGGCGAGCGTGCCGAGGTCGAACCCGACGTCCAGCCCCCGGAGCCGCTCGATCGATGCGCGCGCCGCGTCGAGCACCGGCTCGTTCTCCGGCAGCACGGCCAGATACGCCTTGACGCAGGGCGTGTCCGCGCCGATCTTGTCCATGTCCGCAAAATCCCAGTACAGCGCGCTCTCCTTCAGGAACGCCGCAGCACTCTCCCGGCTCTCCTCGATGGAAAAGCCGGACAACCCGGCGCTTGTGAGCGCGCCGCAGACCGGCTCTGCGCCGGCGTCGGTGGTATACACCGCAATCTCATACCATTTCATACCGCCATTATAGCGGGAAAGGCGCGGAAGAACAAGGGGATGCGGCGCGAAAACTCGCCCGCGCGCGCATGCGGGGGTGCATTGCAATCCCTGCCGCTGATGCCATGCCGCATGCGGGATGCCGCTCGGTTCGATCATGACAAGCTGCATTGCGGGATGATCCCGCCCGTGCGCGCATGCGGGTCGCCAGCTCGTGCTTCCATCTTTCCAGTCGCCATGTAGGATTATCCCGACCGCGCGGGCATGCGGGTCGCCGCCGCTCCGCATGCTCCCCCTCCCGTACAGGCGCGTGGCCCTCCCGCATCGGGCGTATCATTCCGCAGAGGATTGCCCCCGCAAGCAAGGATATGCCGCGTTGGCCAAGGGGGATATGCCCATGCTCCGCGTTCGGGCAGGACTCCTCCCCGTGAAGTCGGGATCCGCCGCGCTGCCGGGTCGCAATGACCGTGCCCCACGCCGGCAGGGCGACCCGGCATAGCCAGCAAGGATGCCGTGCAAAAGCCGCGCCCTCCGCGGGCAGGACAACCGGACTTAGCCCGCAAGGATGCCGCGTAATGGCCGCGTGCCCTCCTCCTACGCAGGCAGGGAGACGCAGCCGAAAAAGCCCGCAGATCCTGAGAAATGCCCGAAACGCGTTTTTTCATTTCCATTTTGTCCATAGGTTCCGTAAAAAGCGGGTTTACTACAATGTGTGTAGTAAAAATGTAGTATAGTCACCGATGGGTTGCAGCTTGTCCAGATGCGCGTTCAACGAATCGATGGCGGTGTTCTGCTTGATGCGGGAGAGATGGGTGTATACACCGACATCCCAGGATTTGCGTGGTCTAAAAACAGCCGCGCGCTTTCGACGTCCATACCCGCATCGTAAAGCATGGTTGCATAGCTGTAGCAAAGCATGATATAAATGGCCGTTTTGAGGCCGTTTTGATAAGAAGACAGAAACAGCGTGACAGCTAAAAAGTGATGCGCGTGACAGAGGGGGCAATCATCCAGCAGGCAGAGCGGCGGGACGAATTTGCCAGATCTGGGCTTTGTTGGATGCCGACTATCGGATTTGTTTTCTCCAATCGCCGGGAAAATTTTCCGTCAATCATCGGAAAACCATAGTAAGATTTGAAATTATAATCTATAATATTCATAACTTAAATAGAACTGAGGCGTTCTGAATGAAGAATTATTGCAAAAGAATTGCTGATGATATAAAACGAAAGTTGGAAGGCAAAGGGGCGATATTGATCGAAGGACCTAAGTGGTGCGGTAAAACGACAACCGCCGAGCAGATTGCCGCTAGTATTCTGTATATGGATGACCCGGAAAAGAAGGAACAGAATATTGCCATGTCTGAGTTGAACCCCAAGCGCCTGTTGAAGGGCGAAACACCAAGACTGATTGACGAATGGCAGCTTGCTCCAAAGCTATGGGATGCCGTCCGTTTTGAAGTTGACTACCGTGGGGAACTTGGACAGTTTGTACTCACCGGATCTGCTGTTCCTGCTGACACCAGAGAAATTACACACTTCGGTACAGGTCGTTTTACATGGCTGACAATGAGGCTATGCGCTTATATGAGTCGGGAGATTCAACGGGCAAAGTCAGTTTACAAGACTTGTTTGATGGAATGACAGAGATTGATGGAGAATCCAATTTAAGTATCGACCGCCTCGCTTTTCTTGTGTGTCGGGGAGGATGGCCACAAGCGGTAGATATGCGTGATGAGATTGCTTTGGATCAAGCGGCGGACTATTATGATGCCGTTGTTCAGTCCGATATTAACCGGGCAGACAATGTGCAGAAGAACGCCGAAAGAGTTCGCAGACTCATGCATTCTTATGCGAGGAATCAAGGCAGTCAATTACCCAATACGGCACTTGCGCAGGATATTGCGGCAAACGATGAAACACCGATTAACGGGGAAACCGTTGCGGCTTATGTCCATGCACTCCGCAAAATCTTTGTTGTAGAAGATATGCATGCCTGCGTGGAATCCCAATCTGCGGTCAAAAGCTGCTATTCGCTCGTCTGATACCCGGTATTATATCGACCCTTCCATTGCAGCTGCAGCTTTGGGCATCGGTCCCAACGACTTGATAAATGATCTGAAGACTTTCGGCTTCCTGTTTGAAACGCTCTGCATCCGGGATCTCCGCGTTTTTGCAGATGCCCTGAACGGCGAAGTTTATCACTACCGAGACAAGGATGGACAGGAATGTGATGCGGTCATCCAATTAAGAAATGGCAAATACGGACTTATTGAAATCAAGCTCGGCGGCGACAGACGCATTGAAGAAGGGGCAAAAAGCCTGAAATCAATGGAAGCCAAAATTGACACAGACAAGATGAAAACACCGTCTTCCCTTATGGTTTTGACAGGGACCGGCGATTATGCATATCGTCGTCACGATGGAGTATATGTCGTTCCCATCGGTTGCTTAAAAAACTGATTCAACACAGTATTGTTCAGGCTGTGGTATTATTATTGTCAAAAGGCGTGCCGATTTAAATGCTTATCAAACGCATAAACATTCATTATTAAAGGGGATGACTCATGATGCGGGTATGATAAGCGAATGGAGGAGCGTAATGTGGACTGCAGGGAGAAATAAACAACTGAAGCAAACTGTCAGGATAGTGCTTTTGCTGAGCATTGCTTTGGGGGCTGTTCTTTGCGTTGTTGAGCTGGCAAGGGTTTCCAATAATCCTTATTTGTGTTGGGATAACATAAAAGGAGTTGATCGTAACGTTGTTCGTGGATTGCTCTGTATGGAATTCTCCCTCATGACAGCGGGTGTGTTTTTCTGGTTGAATCGGTTTCACAACTGGCATCGCTTTTCTGCTTCGGCTTTTTTTGTAGCACTGTTACTTGTGTTTTGGGGAATCACAGGGTATTGCATTGATACAACGGCTGGAGAACGTTTTTTTATCAGCAATTCTCGCGGAGGGGTATACAGATTTCTTCTGTATCTTGCTCTGACAGTTGTTGCGTATACACTGATAGTTACATTTTATGGAAGATTGGATGCAGCACGGCGAAAATCGTGTGAGGTATCTGCGCCGTGCAGGTTGTATGCTGTAGTAGCTTTTTTTACGATACTGTTATGCTGGATGCCTTTTCTTATTGGCAACTACCCGGGCTCGGTGGCATATGATTCGCTTTCCCAGCTCAAGCAGTTTGATGGGGTCACCAAGCTGGATGCATCGAATCCAGTTTTGGTCACGGTAATTTTCGGCTCGCTTTTCAGGGTAGGCAGAGCTTTGGGGAATGATAATACAGGCGTTTTTTTGATCGTTGCATTTCAAACGGGATTATGTGCATTTGCGATGGCGCAAATGTGCAAGTACATATACCAGTCGACGTCTTCAAAGAAACTATATGGTTTGGCTGTGGGCTTTTATGCTTTAGTTCCAATATGGGGAGGTGCATCGCAGACTGTTCTTAAGGATGTTGTTCATTTGGGTTTTTCCCTGCTGTTTTTGCAGTATATGGCGAGAATAGTTTTTGCACCTGATTCATTTCCATGCAGCATAAAAGGGTGCATCGCAAAATTGATCATTTTCGCATGTCTGACCGGATTGTCGAGAAAGGCTGCGGAGGCAATTGTCATCTTAAGCATGGTCGCGGTATATCTCTATTTGAGAAAGCAGGCCCCTGATAGAAAAGCACTTCTTGGCAAAAGCGTATTATGCGTTTGTGGAGTATTTTTGGCGTTCAATATATTCATCAGTTGCGCGCCCGATGTGCAATCCCCTGCTGAGAAAGAAAACTATAGTCTGCCCTTTCAACAGATCGCCAGATATTGCAAACAGTATGGCGATGAAATGAGCGAGGAGGAAATTGCCATTGTGGATCAGGTTCTTGATTTTGAGGTGATAATAAACGAGTATGATCCCTCATCATCAGATCCTGTTAAGGCAACATTTCATTCAACTGCGAGCGAAATGCATGAATTTTGGAAGCAGTATGTACGATTGGGCTTCAAGCATCCCGATGTGTATCTGAAGCATATTCTCAATGGCGTGTACAAATACTTTTATCCTTTTTCAAGCGGAAATTGTGCATATCGACACTATATTGCGCTGGATAAGACAAATGTTTCGGGAGAGCCTTATTATGATGCGTATTATGTGAATGAAACAGCAATGAACTCGCTTGCCAGTTACTTTGCTCAGTGGGAGAACGGGTTGCTTTTGAATTTGCTTATTGGACCCGGACTGTACATGTGGCTGTTTATTTTGTGCTTTGGATATGCGTGTAAAACAAGATCCGTTTCGGCACTGACACTATTCACATCGATTGTCGTACTGCTTATAGGATTGTTTTTTTCACATATCAATGGAGAAAACCGATATGCTTATCCATTGATGGCTTCGATACCGTTTTGCTTTGCGCTGGTGTTGTCTGCGCCAAGCGTGAAAAAAAAGAGTACAGCAGACCTTGTTAATAAGATTCGGTCAGCATTGGGAAATCAGTTGTTCAGGGACAGCGCCTTGAATGGGTTGCACAATCCTGATAATTGACAACAAATAGATAGCCAATACAGAGGGATGCAAACGACAGAATTGAATTCTATTACCGGAGGTGTCATCGTACTCATACCCGCCTACAAACCGGATGAGCGGCCGTCTCGCTTACGCGCGAGCTGTGCAGGGAGGGGTTGGAGGTTATGCTGGAAACCAGCTGCACCACCGGTATCCGGGTCAACGAAGTCAAGTACATCACAGTGGAGGCGGCTCATTCTGGGCTGGCGGAAATTGCGCTGAAATGGAAAATCGCACGATCCTGCTTCCGACCCGCCTGTGTCGCAAGCTGCAGAAATACACCAGAAAACAAAAAAAATCGCCTCGGGTGAAATTTCCATCGTCCAAAGCGATATGGGAATGGACCGAAAACAAAACTGGGCATATGGGTCGAAATGAAAACTGTCCAAATAGGCAAGCGTGGTACGCCTGGTGGATGTGCTGAACCACAGCAGTATGGAGGCGACCGGAATTATCCCATGTCCACGGGGAAAGGGTATTTCCAGTAGCGGGCAAAACTGGGATTGGTACAGTAACGGCATAATTGTTGCTATATATCTTCTTCTGCCAATCACGTCAGATGCAGCAACAAAAACAGCTCTGCAAGAAACTTGCAGAGCGAGAAGTTGTAAAACGAACTGGGTCCTTTCAAATCAATGAAATCACCCCCGACCGCAAGGATGGAGATTGCTTGTAACACTTGCCTTTTTTATGGGGAAGTGTTATCTTAATTGTGTATTTTGAAGGTATTTATTTATCATTCCGATAAGTAATGAAATAACAATTTGCGCATTACAAAGTTGATCTGCTCAGACAGATGGGTGGATTTAACGAAACCTACCGGCTGACGAAATCCTGTCCGATTTTTCTCCCAGGCACCGGGAGGTGCGGGAGAAAATGATCCACGTATTTTTAGGGGGGAAAGATTACTTGTCTCAAAAAGGGATTGAGCCGTTAATCAGCATATTGGTTGTCTGTTACAACAATCAGCAATATATCTTCGAGACACTCCGGTCAATTTTTGACCAGACGTATCCCAACATCGAAATCCTGATTGGAGATGATGCATCGGAGAAGTTCAATGCCGAGTCCCTGATCAATTGGATCAATCAATACCGAACCGGCAATATCAAGAAAGTAGCAATATTTGAGAACAGGAAAAATGTTGGAACTGTTGCGAATATTGAGAACCTTCAGCAAAAAAGCTCCGGTGAATTTCTTTTGCAAATCGCTGCAGATGATGCATTGTATGATGCTACCGTAATCGAGGCGGCGTATCGGAAGGCTGTCGAGATCGGAGATCATGCTGAAATGATCGTCGGGCAAACGGAGCTGTGGGATGTCGGACTGAAAACAAAGCTGGGGGATTTTATTCCTCCGGAAGTAGCCGCATTTCTCAAAGACGCCTCTCCGGAGGAGGTTTTTGCTGAGTGCAGCTACCATGTGATTTTACCGGCATGCTATCTATATCGACGGACTATTTTGGATAAAATCGGGAAACTTTCTGACCAGTATCGCCTGGTGGAGGACTGGCCGATGCATCTCAGAGCCACGCGTCAGGGCATCAAGCCGTACTATTTGGATGGTGTTACGTTTCTGAAGCACCGGGACGGCGGAATCAGCCATGGCAACTTGGTACAGTCCAAAAAGATGTTCCTGACCTATTATGAAGATATCTTAAAGCTGTACCCATATGAGGTGCAGCCCTATGAATCCGCTCTGAGCAAAGAGGAGCGTGAACGCGCAGAGAAATATTACCGGGATCGGATTCGCGCTTATTACGCCATTCATATACCCAATTATCAAAATGCAGTTCTGGCGGCGGAGAATCAGGGAAATGTCTTGGATCAGCCCGCGCCGAAAAAGGATAAGCCGGCTTCGGCCCAAATGGGAATGGCACACGAGGGTTCCAACGGAACCCGAAAGCAGAAAATCAAACGCCTTATCAAGGACACAATGTATCGCTATTCTCGTAAGAAGGTGGTCCTTTTTACCTTCTGTTGTTTGATTCTTCTTTTGTGTATGGCAATCGTCACGGGAGCATTGACGGGCGAAATCTGGCATGGTTTCGGCCGTGCTTTAGTTGTGATCTGCGCAATTGTCGGTCTTGCACTTGCGGCAGAAATCGCCGCAAATGTGTTGCTGCGTATTTGGCGGAAAGTCCGGGAGCGGCATGGTTGATAATGCGATACAGAGAAAAGAGGGCTTTGAAATGAGCAAAATGATCAAATACTCGGATGCGGTGTATTTTCGTGCTCTCTCGGATTCGTTGCTGTCGGGAACCATTACCAACGAAACTGGGATTGAGTCAATCGATGAAAAAATAAAATCGATTCGCAAGGGCTCTGGTGGGTATTGGTCGCTTCCGAAAGGCGAAAGCGAATTTGTAAAAATCTTGGAGCTGTTGAGACATCTACTGCAAGAAAATGTGGATTTAGAAATCATTTCTCAGATTTGCAGCGATATTGCTTTGAGAGAAAAGTATGCCAGTCTGAAATGCCGTGTTGTTTTCTTTGCACAAGAAATGTTTGTCTGGCCGTGCGTTGAGCGGCTCTATCATGCAGCAGTCTCTGATGCGAGGTTTGATGCAAAGGTGGTTTATGTCCCGTTTTTCCACCAAAATGCGACATGCGAGGACACAAATCTTCAAGCATATTTGAGAATGGGCATTCCTGTGATCAACTATGCCGACTATGACTTGTCGGAAGACAATCCGGAGATCGCAGTATTTGTGAAACCCTATAACAATATTCCCCTTCAGTTTTGTATCCGGGAAGTTGAAAAAATTGTTAGAAGAACGATTTATGTCCCGTATGGGCTGGAAATGACCAAGGACCTGATTCATTATGCGTTTCAGGAATATACACACTATCGCGTTTGGAGGCATCTTGCCTATGGCGGGATCGTAAAGGAGTTGGGTGCACAGCACGGATATCGAAACGGTGAAAACATCGCCGTTTGGGGGCATCCGCGGATCGATAACTATCGGGACGAGTACTGCTATCCGATCCCCCCGCAGTGGCAAAAAAAGATTGCCGGGCGGAAAGTGATACTATGGTGTCCGCATCATACGATTAAACCCGGCTCTGAATGTGTCAGTACATGGCTGGACTATTATCAGGACATTTTTCGATTGTTTGAAGAGCGAAAGGATATGGTCCTCTTGTGGCGGCCTCATCCTCTGCTTTTTGGTGCCATTGTCAATAATGGATATATGACAAAAGAAAAGCTGGATGCATTTGTGGCACAAAAGTCAGGCTGCGACAATATCATTTTGGATCAGACCGATGATTATCGAGCGGCGTTTGCAGTTTCTGATGGGATCATTACCGACGGAACGACTTTTTCGTTGGAATATCTATTGACCGACAAGCCGCTGATGCTAACAGCGCATAAGCTGGATCAGTTCTTCAACTGCGCAGAATTGGAGAAAGCCGTTTACTGGGCAAAGAGTGCCCGTGATATCGAGGAGTTCCTGGAACATATGGCTGCAGGGCATGACCCGCGAAAAAAAGCCAGGAACGCATTTAAAAATAAAACCTTTTTTATTCCCCAGGATCAGTCGGTCAGCGAATACATTCTGAATCGGATTTTAATCGACTTGACCGAAGAAGAGAAAAACAGAGTGAATGGTGGTAATTGAATGGCGCGGAGAATGCTTGAGAGTATGACATCCGCGCATATGGAAAAGGGGGGAAATTGCAGCAGAAGAGTGCAAAAAGATCGATAGAAAATAAAACTCTCTGTTTTCTATCATTGCTGCAAAAACGCTAGCCTTCCGAGAGAGTTCGTCCGGTTGTCCCGACTGTCGGCGTCCACCTGCAGCATCTTTTTACCCTGTCGCGCAAGGCCGATACCAAGGTTGACGGCTGTGGCGGTTTTGTCCACGCATCCCTCTTTGGTTGGCGAGAGCGATGACGGTTGGTTTCATTTGTGTACCTCCTTGTGGATTCTTTGCGCACCAAAAAGCACCGATGGGAATTGTCGATGGATTACCTTTCCAGTAAGAGGAATAAATAGACATTCTATTTCGTCCACCCATTCCAAAATATACAAACAGTTATTCTAAAAATGTAGTAAATTGCAATAAAATGGGATGAATGTATGGGCCTTTGGGCGGCAGATTCAGGCACACAATGAGGGCTGAAAGTGCCCCAAATGATGCTTTTTTGTAGATAAAGCGGATTTGTGCAGTAAAACTTCTGAAAAGCAAAATCCCCAAAAGTTCCTGTTTTCGGGACTTTTTAGCGCACCTAACGGGATTCGAACCAGTAGCCTATCGCTTAGGGGGCAATCGCTCTCTCCTGCCGGGCTACAGGTGCAGCGCACAGGAGGCTTTGGGTAGCCCGCAGGGTTAAAGCCCCCGCTCTCTTCGCCGCGCGTTGCGGCCATGCCCGCCGCTTTATGCCCTGTGCCGGAGTGTATCCCCGCGCCGGCGCGCGTTGCGGGAATGCAAAAAAACGGAAAACTCTGCTCAAACGGCGTGTCAACCGCCGCCGGATGCGGTATAATGGTGACATCAACAGAAAGGGAAGCAATGTGTATGAGCAAGTCGTTCCGCAACTCCATGATTCTGTCGTCCGTTGTTCTGCTCCTGCTCGGTTTGACGCTGGTCATCTGGCCCACCACCTCCCAGCGCATCATCTGCTTTGTCGCGGGCGCGCTGTGCCTGGTCATCGGCATCAGCCGCATCATTGCGCAGTGGAAGCTGAGCCGGGACTTCGGATTCCAGATTTCCTATCTGTTCGGTATCCTCGTGCTGCTGGTGGGTCTGCTGCTCATCATCAAAGCCGATGCGATGATCGCCCTGTTCGGCACGCTGATCGGTCTGGTGCTGACGGCGGACAGCATCGTCAAGCTGCAGATCAGCTTCCAGATGCGCGCGCTGTCGCTGCCGCGCTGGTCCGCGCACGCCATCAGCGCTGCCGTGCTGCTCGTGATCGGCATTGTGATGCTGTTCGACCCGTTCTCGGGCGCAAAGGCCATGGCCATCTGCATGGGCATCGCGCTGATGATCGACGCGATTGCCAACATCTGGACGGTCATTGAAATGCGCAAAAACATCGTGGAGACCTGACAGAGCATGACCCTTTGGGACTGGGTATACCAATACGGCTGGTACTTCTTCCTCTACTCGTTCGCCGGCTGGGTCGCGGAGGTCATCTTTGCCGCGTTCCGGCACGGGCGGTTCGTCAACCGTGGCTTCCTCTGCGGGCCGCTCTGCCCGATCTATGGCGTCGGTCTGGTGCTGGTCGCGCTGCTGCTCGAGCCGCTGGACGACCACTGGGTACAGCTGTTTCTGGTGGCGGCCGCGCTGACGACCGGGATAGAGCTCGTAGCCGGCTATCTGATGGAGAAGCTGTTTCACCACCGCTGGTGGGACTATTCCGCCATGCCGCTGAACATCGGCGGCTATGTGTGCCTTCCGTTCTCGCTGCTCTGGGGTGCGGCCTGCGTGCTGATCGAAAAGTGCGTCCATCCGCTCGTCGTCCGCTTCGTCGCCATGATCCCGCACGGGCTGGGCATTGCACTGCTGGCCGCATGGACTGCGCTGTTCGTTGCCGACCTCACCGTGACGGTGCTCAGCATCGCCCGCCTGAACCGGCGGCTGGCCGAGCTGGACGAGGCGCGCCAGCGGCTGCGGCTCGTATCCGATGCGCTCGGCGCGCAGCTTGCGGGCGGGGCGCTGCGCGTGAAGGGCCGTCTCACCCTGCTGGAGCGGCGCCTGCTCGCCGCCTTCCCGAACATGCGCTCCCTGCGCCATGCCGAAGCGTTCGCCGCGCTGTCGGCGCATCAGCAGCGGCTGCGCGAGCGGTGGAAAGCGCTGCGCGCCGAGCGGTCGAAGGTACGGCGGTCAAAGCGATAGGCTGCGCCGAGCGGGCGCATTGCGCGGGTTATCACTGCAAAAAAAGCTCCTGATGCAGGAGCTTTTTCTGTTTTTCGCTATTTGGCGTCTTTTGGGTCATAGGTCGCACCGAAAAGCGGTTGTTCTCTCCCCCGCCGGCGCCCTGCTTCACAGAGCCGCAGCGCCTTGCCGCCGTCAGGACAGCGGCAGGAGCATGCCGAGCGTGCCCAGAACGATGCATAGCAGCCCCAGCGCCGCCCTCTTGGACAACCGCTCGCCAAACACGATGCGGGCGAACAGAATCGTCACGAGGATGCTGAGCTTATCGATCGGCACGACCACGCTCGCCGGCCCCATCTGGAGCGCCCGGTAATAGCACAGCCACGAGGCGCCGGTCGCCAACCCGGAGAGGCAGATCATGCCGAGCTCGCTAAGCGGCGTTTTGGTGACCTCGCTCCGCTTTCCGGCCGCCAGCACCATCGTCCATGCCATCACCAGCACCACGCCCGTGCGGATCGCGGTGCCGAGATTCGACTCAACGCCCTCGATGCCGATCTTGCCGAGGATGGAGGTCAGCGCGGCAAAGACCGCCGACAGCACGGCATACAGCAGCCAGCGCCCATCCGCGCGCTTTGCCGGCGCGGCGGGTTCTGCGGCGGCGGGGGCTTGGAAAAGCGTGCCGGGATCCGTTGGACCGGGTTCCGCGGTGGCTGCAGCGGCCTGAAGAGCCGCCCCGGGCGCTGTCGCCGGGATGGCTGCGCCGGGTTTTGCGGCCGTCGCCTGTGCGCGCGCCCCCGCTCTTCTGCTCGCGGATGTTCCGCCCGCCTTTCGCTCGATCATCAGGTATGTACCCGCCGCGATCAAAGCGATGCAGACCGCGGTCAGAGGGGTCATCGGCTCGCCCAGAAACAGCACCGCCAGCAGGATGGTCAGCACCGTGCTCGACTTATCGACCGGCACAACCTTGTTGACCTCGCCCAGCTGCAGCGCGCGAAAATAGCACAGCCACGAAGCGCCGGTCGCAAGGCCCGACAGGATCAAAAACAGCCATGTGCGCGCGGACAGGCCGTGGATCGAGCTCTGCGCGCCGGTGAGAAACACCATGCCCCACGCAACGAACAGCACGACCACGGTGCGGATGGCGGTGGCGACGGTGGAATCCGTGCGCCGGATGCCGCACTTGGCCAGAATGGATGTCAGCCCCGCAAAGAGTGCGGAGCCGAACGCAAAGAGCACCCACATGAATCTCTCATCTCCTGTCTGGATGGCGCTTTTTCGCGCCAATAGAGGCGGTGCTTTGCAAGCAAAATGCCGGCCCCGGCAGGGTATTTGCCGCGGGGGCGCAGGCCGCATCAGCCGCTCCGGACCCACGGGCGCGGGGTTGCTCCTGTGCCTGCAGCTGCGTCCCGCCTGCCGCACAAAGGCCGCAAAGGCCATGCGCGGAGCCGATCCGCACACGGCGGCCACATGCGCCGCTATTTGATCTCCTTGAAGCCCTCGCCGTGCACCTCGGTGGCGTTCATCACGATCAGAAACGCCGCCGGGTCGATGGACTTGATGAGCCCGAGCGTCTTTGCAAAATCGCTGCGGTGCGTGACCACCATGAGCATCTGCTTGTCCCGCCCGGTATAGCCGCCGCGCGCGGGCAGCGCGGTCACGCCGAGCCCCATCTCCATGGCCAGCTTCCCGAGCAGCGCCTCGCTCTGCTCCGTGACCACATACAGCACCTTGGTATGGTCGACGCCCTGCATGATGCCGTCGATGGCCTTGCTGGTGACAAAGATGGTCACAAACGAATACAGCGCAATCTCAATATTGCCGAACACGATCACCGCGAATACAACCACGAGCGTGTCGATGCACAGCAGCAGCGTGCTCAGCGACAGGTTCGGGAACACGCGGTTGAGCAGCAGCGTCAGCAGGTCGGTGCCGCCCGTGGAGATGCCGCGCGCAAACAGCACGCCCATGCCAACGCCCATGAGCGCGCCGCCAAATCCCGCCGCAAGCAGCGGATTGTTCGTATACGGCGGTACGACCAGCGAGAGCAGGTCGATGAACACCGACAGCAGCACCGTGGCGGCGAGCGTCTTGCACAGCGGCCGGAAGCCCAGCTTCCACCACGCTACCGCTGCGAGCGGCACATTGAGCAACAGCGACCATGCACCAACCGTCATAAACCCGCCCGTCACGTGCGTCAGCGCGGTCGCAAGGCCCGATACGCCGCCGGGCGCGATGTCGTTCGGGATCGTGAACATCGCAAGCCCCAGCGCGACGAGCGCCGTACCGGCGCCGATGGCGGCCACGTCGAGCAGCCATTGCTTCGTCCGCTTCTTCATGGATTCAGCCCTCTGAGATCCTCCGGCACGAACAGGCCGTCGCGCCGGATGAGCGTATCGTCGAACCAGATCTCCCCGCCGCCGCACGCCGCCGTCTGGATGCACACGATGTCGAGATGGAGCTGCGACCGGTTGCCGTTGAACGCCGTGGCATAGGCGTTGCCCGGCGTGAGGTGGAACGAACCGCCGATCTTCTCATCGTACAGCGTGTTGCCGATGGCCTTTGTGAGCGCGTTGTTCACGCCGAGCGCGAACTCCCCGATATAGCGCGCGCCCTCATCCGCGTCGAGCATGCGGTTGAACGCGCGCGCATCGCCCTCGCAGTCCGCCTTGACGATGCGTCCGTTTTCAAACGAGAGCGACGGGTTCTGAAACGTGTGCCCATAGCGCCGGGCGGCCGTGTTGTACCGGATGTGGCCGTTGACGCTCTCGCGCACCGGAGCGGTGTACACCTCTCCGTCCGGGATGTTGATGCGCCCGCAGCACGGCACGACCGGGATGCCGGCGATGGAGAACGTGAGCTCCGTATCCGGCCCGAGGATGCGCACGCGATCCGCCGCCTCCATGCGCCTGACCAGCGGCTGCATGCTCCGCTCCATTGCCCGGTAGTCCACCAGCGCCGCCGAGAGGAACAGTTCATACATGTCGTCCATGCAGAGCCCGGCCTTCTGCGCGTCGGCCGGGGTTGGATAGTGCAGATAGACCCAGCGCCGCTCGTCGATCATCACCTCGCGCACGCGCTTGCGCGCGCTGCGATAGCACGCCAGCGCGGCGGGATGCACGGCGGAGAGCTCGGCATCGTTCTCGTCGACGCCGATATCGATGTGCGCGGCGACATGCTCCCACTTTTTGAGCTCCCACTCCACCTGCTTCTCGATCGCCGGCAGCGTGCGCTCCGGGTGCACGGGGTCGATGCAGTCGAACGTGAGCCGCGTGAGCTCATCGTCCTCGAGCGCGAGCACGGGGTACGCGCCGCGCGCCGCTGCGGCCCTGAGCAGCGCCTTGATGAGCGGCTTTGCGGCAAGCCCCGCGTTGATCTCGAACAATTCGCCCGGTTGAATGCGGATCGAATCATCCAGCAGCAGCGCCGCCAGAGCATCCAAGCGCGGATCCATGGAACCAACTCCCTCCAAATACAGCCTTCTCTGTTATTATAAACGCCCATCGCCCCGCCAAACAACCCCGTCAGCGGAATAAATGCGCGCGCTGTCGCTGCCCGGCGGCTGCGGACCTGCCGCGGACACGGGCGCTCGAAGGGAACGCATTTGCTTGAGCGCGCCGGGGTGGGTCCGGATGCCGTGGTGTGGTGCAGTTGTCACAGGCACCTGCGCGTCGTGCCCTGCCGACGGTGCGGTGACAGCACCGAGCCGGGGCAAATCAAAAGAGGTGCGGCTCACCCGGTGCAGGCACCTGCGCATCGCGCTTTGCTAATGGCGCTGTGACAACACAGTGCCGGTCAATCGGGAGCCGGTATGCGCCAGGCGGCTGCGGCTCAGCCGTCAACGGTGCCGGCGCGCATAGGGCGGGCGGCGGTGTTCATACTTTGTTTCCTTGCCGTGTCGCGCGCGCGCAAGGTATACTATAGGGAACGTTGACATTTTGCCAGCGGCGTATGGAGTATGGAAGCGGGGATGGCATATGGGCTTTTGGAACACCACGGATATCGGCATCGATCTGGGGACCTCGAGCATCCTGGTCTACCGGAAGAACGAGGGCATTGTCCTCAGCGAACCGTCGCTCGTGGCGGTGGAGCACAGCACGGGCAAGCTCGTGGCCATCGGCGAAACGGCCCGCGCCATGCTCGGCCGCACCCCGCCCGAGATCGCCGTGGTACGGCCGCTTCAAAACGGCGTGATCTCCGATTTTGAGGCAACGCAGCGCCTGCTCCGGTATTTCTTCAAAAAAGTGGCGGGCGCACGCCCGCTGATCGGGCCGCGCGTGGTGATCTGTATCCCGTCCGGCGTGACCGAGGCGGAAAAGCGCTGCGTCGTGGAGGCGGCTGCCGCCGCCGGCGCGCGCCGCTGCTACCTGATCGAGGAGCCGATCGCTGCCGCCATCGGCGCGGGCATCGATATCGCCGCGGGGCACGGCAGCATGGTGCTCGATATCGGCGGCGGAACGACCGACATGGCGGTCATCTCCTTCGGCGGTATCGTGCTGTCGGACTCCATCCGCGTAGCGGGCGACCGGTTCGACGAGGCGCTCATCCGCTATATGCGCCGCAAGCACGATCTGGTCATCGGGGAGCGATCCGCCGAGGACATCAAAATCCAATACGGCCGCGCGCACATCGGCAAGGAGCAGCAGATCATCGAGATCCGCGGCCGGAGCCTGCTGACCGGGCTGCCCGAATCCGTACCCGTGGGCACGAACGAGCTCGTGGGCGCGATGGCCGAGCCGCTCCGGCAGATCATGGATCGCGTGCGCACCATGTTTGAGCAAACGCCGCCGGAGCTGGCGGCCGACATCACCGAGAGCGGCATCTGCCTGACGGGCGGCGGCGCACAGCTCGCCGGGCTTGACCGATACATTGCGGATTACACGGGCGTTCCCTGCCGCCTTGCGGACAACCCCGTCACCTGCGTGGCGCTGGGCACCGGGCGCGTGATCGAAAACCTGTCCGTCTACAACGGCGCGCTGCGGGACTACCGGCACCGCGAATACCGCTGAACCGGCGCTGCGGCGCCCTTCAAACCAAAGGAGCACCAAAGCCCGCAGCTCTGACGAACCATCGGCTCCCCGTGCTGCGGCTGTCCACGGGACGGGGGAACATCCGGACGGTTCCTGCCAAACCGGCAAGACGCTTCAAGCAACGATGTGCCATCGGTACCCACGGTCCGCGGCTGTCGCCCGCCCGGCAAGCCGTCCGCCGGGGAATGGCCGGACAGGGCCGCCGCTTACGCAGCGGCAGCCCCCGACGCTCGCAACTGTTTTATGTTTGTTCAGGAAATCGTCATATTTGCCTGCTATACTGAGGGCATGGACGCCATGAAACAAGGAAAGGAAGATTGCTCGCATGAATGAATCCCGGCGCCGCACCCGGCGCGGCATCCGCCGCAAAGCATGGGCGCTGCTCAAAAAAACCGGACGCATCCTGCGCGCGCTGTTTATCAAGCTCGGCCGCCTCATCGGCCATGGCGTGAGGATCGCCGCGCGCCGCGCCTACCAATTTCTTACCAGCCTGCCGCCCAGGACGCTGCTCGTCGGCATCGGCGCAATGAGCCTTGTGCTCGTCTCCGTGCTCGTGCTCGTGCTCGCGCTGCCGCGCAAGGCGCCCGTGCAGGAGGCTGTCGGCGGCGACCGCAGCGCACAGCCCTCCGCCACGAACGTGCCGATCCTCGTGGACGACCCCGCCGCGCAGCAGAGCGGCGACACGCAGCCGGCGGATGTGCAGACCGGCGAACCGGGCGATGATCCGGCCGAACCGTCCTCCACTGCCGATACCCCGGCCGAGCCGACCGCAACCCCGTTTGCCGCGCTCGAAAAGGGCGACGACGGCGAGACCATCCTCGCCATTCAGACGCTCCTGATGGATCTGGGCTATATGGATTCCGACGAGCCGACCGAGCACTTCGGCCCGCTCACGGAGTCCGCCATCAAGTCCTTCCAGCGCCACAACGGCCTCACCGCGGACGGTGTGATCGGCGAACAGACCTATCAGCTGCTCATCAGCAAGGACGCGAAGGAATACGTCATGCAGCTCGGCGACGAGGGCGAGGACGTTGAGGCCATCCAGCAGCGGCTGTACGAGCTCGGCTATATCACCACCAAGAGCAACATCACCGGCACGTTCGGTGAAAAAACGTCCGCCGCCGTCAAGGAGTTCCAGAGCCGCAACAAGCTCACCGCCGACGGCAAGGTCGGCGATGCGACGCTCAAGGTGCTCTACGACAGCGACGCCGTTTCCAAGTTCTATTCCATCGGCGACAAGAGCGACGAAATCGAAACCTTCCAGCAGAAGCTCAAGAAGCTCGGTTATTACAGCGGCACGATCAGCGGCGAATTCACCAAGGCGACCGCCAGCGCCGTGCGCGAGTTTCAGGCGGCGAACGGTCTGGTCGTCGACGGCAACGTCGGCCCGGCGACCAAATCGCTGCTGCTCTCCAGCGACGCGCAGTCCAAGGTCATCAAGCTCGGCGACAGCGGCAGCGACGTCGTGGCGATCCAGAAGCGGCTCGCCGAGCTCGGCTACATCCGCTCCGCCAACGCCACCGGCTATTTCGGCGAAATCACCGAGGACGCGGTCATCGCGTTCCAGCGGCGCAACAAGCTCGGCGCGGACGGCAAGGTCGGCACCGTGACGCTGAAAACGCTCAACTCCAGCAGCGCCAAGAAGGCCGCCACGACCAGCAGCGGCGATTCAAGCAGTTCCGGCAGCTCCTCCTCGTCCGGCGGCAGCTCCTCCTCCGGCGGCAGTTCGTCCTCCGGCGGCAGCAGCTCCAGCAAGTCCGGCGTCGAACGGCTGATCGAGATCGCGCAGACAAAGCTCGGCTGCAAGTATGTGCGCGGCGCAAAGGGGCCGAACACCTTCGACTGCTCCGGCTTTGTGTACTGGTGCCTGAACCAGGCGGGCGTCAAGCAGAGCTACATGACCTCGATCACGTGGAGAAGCTGCACCAAGTACAAGAAGATCACCAACATGAGCGATCTGAAGCGCGGCGACATTCTCGTGTTCTCCGGATCGACCATGGCGAAGGGGCATGTGGGCATCTACCTCGGCGACGGCAAGATGATCGACGCCGGCTCGAGCGAGGGCAAGGTGCGCATCACCACAACCGTGCTGCGGAAGGGCGGCTACTGGCCCAGCCATTTCCTGATGGGCTACCGCATCTTCTGAGCCTCCATTCCAATCGTACAACGCTTGTTTGCGGAGGGTTTGGCCTACCGGCCGGACCTTCCGCATATACCTGAATAGAGCATTCTGCACAGGGAGGATTTCCATGCGGCGGGGACTTGCACTGCTCGTCTCCATCCTGACCGTGCTCGCGCTGCTTTTCGCGCCTCGCACGGCGGATGCGCTTGACGAGCTAAAGAACACCGATCCCGATCGATATTATATCCTGCTCGATCTGAGAAACCAGATCGTAACGGTCTATGAGCGTGACGAGGCCGGGGAATATACCCGGATCGTGCGCCGTTTTTTGTGTACGACCGGGCGCACCGAGGTCGATCCGGAGGATCCGGAGGATGTGGCCACGCCGACGCCCAAGGGCATCTGGAAGATCGGCGGGCGCGAGCGCTTCGGCAAATTCGCCAATTTCGGCAACGAGTATGCGCGCTACTGGACGCAGATCGTGGGCGACGTGTATTTCCACTCCATCATGTTCAGCCGCCGCGATGTGGACCATCTCAAGAGCGGCGCATACAGCCGGCTCGGGCAGAACGTATCGCACGGCTGCGTGCGCCTCTATGTCGAGGACGCCAAGTGGCTGTACTACTATGCCTGCCCCGGCACGACCATCGAGGTCTCCACCAGCGAACCATCGAACCGGGCGCTGCGCAAGGCGCTCAAGAGCACGCTCTCCTTCTCGGACTATAATGCACTGCAAAAGACCTTCTTCGACGAGCCGGAGCTGCCGAACCCGAGCGCCTGGATCACGGTCGACGGCGCCCGCATGCGCAAGGAGGGCAAGGACAGCGCTCCCTCCGTCAAAAGCCTGCCGCTCGGCACCGAGGTGGAGGTGCTGCTCGAGGGCGAAGCATGGGTCAAGGTGCGCTATGAGCAGCGGGAGGGCTACGTCAAGCGCGGTCATCTGTCCATGATCGAGGGACAGCTCGACACGCGCGAGGACGCAAACCTCATCCGCCAAACCGTGTGGCTGATGAGCGCGCCCGGCGACGGCGGCGAGCGCATCGTGAAGGTGCCGACCGATACGTCCGTGAAGGTTCTGGAAACCACCGAGGACGGCAGGTATATCAAAATCGAGTATTGGGGCGAAACGGGCTACATCCGCTCGAACGCCGTCAAGCAGGGCTGGGGCAAGGACGTGGGTTGACGCAGCCCGCCCAAGCCGCGGCCGAAACGGGGCGCTGCCGCACCGGCGGTCTCCAAACGCCCTGGACGCCAAATGAAAAAGAAGCGGGAAGTTCCTTCCCGCTTCTTTTGTTGCTCCGTATCGGGTCAGTCCTCAAACCGCGAGCGGTCGATCCACAGGCCGAGCGCCGGGTTCGGAATGAAGTAGATCTCCTCGCCGTCCGGCAGGGTATTGTAGCCGTAGGTGAGCTGCTCCGGGTTGTAGCGCTTGACCATCTCGTCATAGTCCGCCCAGCCGAAGTGCACGCCCTCGATCTCCTCGCGCGTGATGTTCTTCACGGCATAGGTGATCTGGAAGCGGCCGTCGGACGAGCCGTGGATCAGGTGCGCTGCGGCGCCCATGTTGTCCCGGAGGTCCTGATTCTTCGGGTCGTTGAACAGCTCGAGCACCTTCAGCCGGCCGCAATAGCCGTACTTGCGGATGAGCTTGTCGATCTGCGGATCCTCGCCGAAGCGCTCCACGCCCGGCGCCAGCACGATGAGCTCGCCGCCGTCCGCAATGGCCATGCGCGTGCGGTACACGGATTTGTTGCCCAGCCATGTCGTGCGGAACTCCTTCGGATCGAGGTAGACGACGCACTTTTTGATGCCCTTCTCCACAAAGTCGATGTTCTTCTGCTGCGCCAGCGCGATGGCCTCCTCGAGCACCTTGCGCGTATCGCCGATGAACAGGCCGTGCGTATGGATGTTGCCGCCCGGCGCGGTGGTGACCGTCAGCGCGAACACGATCGGACGGCCCGCGAGGAAGTGCTCCAGCGCATAGTCGAACACGCGGCGCACGGGCGTGAAGTCGCGCCCCATCATGCGCTCCATGCCATACACGGCGCCGACCATGTGGCTCTTGTTGATCATGTCGCTGCCGCCGACACCGACGAACAGGTTCTTGGCGTGGTTGGCCATGCCGATGACCTCGTGCGGGACGACCTGCCCGACCGAGAGGATCAGATCGTACGACGGGTCCATGACGCGGCGGTTGATCTCCACGCTGACCGGATCGTTCCACAAGCCCTCCGTGATCTCGGTGAGAAAGCTCGCCGGCACCTCACCCAGATGCACCACATCGGTGCGCCAGTTGTGGGGAATAAACTTTTCAAACGGGATATCGCCGAACATGTCGGCGGCCTCCGCCTCGGTGACCGGCACATGCGTGCCGAGCGCGGGCAGCACATCCACCTCGCAGCCCATGTCGGTGAGCAGATGGTAGTAGGTGTTCGTGATGTAGCCGGCATTGGAATGGTAGCGCGTGTAGTCCGGCGGGAGCAGCAGCGCCTTTTTCGGCGCCCGGCCCGCGAGCGACTCCACGAGCGCCGCACGGATCTGTGCCCGGTCAAGCCCGGCTTCGGTATTTGCACGATAGAACAGTTCCATATCGGATGTCCTTTCCCTTTCTTTGTCCTGCGGCCCCGCCCCGCTGTGCGGGCGGCCGGGCCGCGCTCTCGTGTGGTTGTGGTTGTTCAGAACGGGCAGCGCTTCCGCCCGGTTGGCAGAGCGGAAGCGCAGCCTGTATGCGAAAATGGATTACGCGGTATAGGTGGAGGCAGAGGTGCTGCCGCCATGGCCCGTCCAGTTGGTGTGGAAGAACTCGCCGCGCGGTGCGTCGAGCCGCTCATAGGTGTGCGCGCCGAAGTAGTCGCGCTGCGCCTGCAGGAGGTTCTGCGGCAGCTTCTCGGTGGTGTAGCCGTCGAAATAGGACAGCGCCGAGGAGAACGCGGGCATCGGGATGCCGTGCTTAACGGCCTCGGCCACGACGTTGCGCCATGCGGGCACCAGACCCTTGACCGTCTCTCCGAAGTACGGGTCGAGCAGCAGGTTCTGCAGTTCGGGGTCCTTGTCATAGGCTTCCTTGATCTTGCCGAGGAACACCGAGCGGATGATGCAGCCGCCGCGCCACATGAGCGCGATGCCGCCGTAGTTCAGGTTCCAGCCGTAGGTCTTGGCAGCCGCGCGCATGAGGGTATAGCCCTGCGCGTAGGAGATGATCTTGGAGGCGTACAGCGCCTTGCGGATGTCCTCGATAAACGCGGCGCGGTCGCAGTCGATCTTCGTGTCCGCCTTCGGGAAGACCTTGGCGGCTTCCACGCGCTCGGCCTTCATCGCGGAGAGGCAGCGGGCGAACACCGCTTCGCCGATCAGCGTCAGCGGCACGCCCTCGTCGAGCGCCGCGATGCCGGTCCACTTGCCGGTGCCCTTCTGGCCGGCGGTGTCGAGGATCTTGTTGACGATCGGCTCGCCGTCGGTATCCTTGTAGGCGAGGATGTCGCGCGTGATCTCGATGAGGTAGCTGTCCAGCTCCGTCTCGTTCCACGCCTTGAACACCTCGTGCATCTCATCGGCCGTCATGCCGAGACCGTCGCGCATGAGCTGATAGGCTTCGCAGATGAGCTGCATGTCGCCGTACTCGATGCCGTTGTGCACCATCTTGACAAAGTGGCCTGCGCCGTTCTCGCCGACCCACTCGCAGCAGGGGGAACCATCCTCCACCTTGGCACAGATCGCCTGGAACACGTCCTTGACGTGCGGCCACGCTGCCGGGGAGCCGCCGGGCATCATGGACGGGCCCTTAAGCGCGCCCTCTTCGCCGCCGGACACGCCGGTGCCGACATACAGCAGGCCCTTGGATTCCACATACTGCGTTCTGCGGATGGTATCCGGGAAGTGGCTGTTGCCGCCGTCGATGAGAATATCGCCCTCCTCGAGCAGCGGGATGAGCGTGTCGATCAGCGCGTCGACCGCTGCGCCGGCCTTGACCATCATCATGACGCGGCGGGGTTTCTTCAGGTTGGCCACGAGCTCCTCGAGGGAGTAGGTGCCGATGATGTTCTTGCCCTTGGCGCGCCCTTCGACGAAGTTCTGCACCTTGGAGGTCGTGCGGTTGTACACCGCAACGGTGAAGCCCTTGGACTCCATATTCATCACGAGGTTCTCGCCCATAACGGCAAGTCCGATCAGACCAATATCCGCTTTCATTGCTATTCTCCTATTCATTATTATTCTTCTTTTTCTTTCAGCCAAAAAAAAGGAAGCCAAAAGAAGACGAACGGGATTGCGGGAAGCGCGCGAAGGCGTGCCCTCGCCCCTCCCCATGCGCCGGTGCCTCATCGGCCGGCTCTCTTTTCCGGCAGGGAGCGCCGCTCAGCGCTTGACGCGGGCGTTGCCGCTCCAGACCGCCCAGACCTGCTCCTCATCGGCCGGCTGCGCATAGTCGTTGAGCATCGTGGTGGCGAGCACGCCGGTCGCCCAACCGAAGTGCAGGCAGTCCTCAGCGTTCCAGCCCTTCAGGATGGCATACAGCAGGCCGCCGACGAACCCATCGCCGCCGCCGATGCGGTCGAGCACCTGAATCGGGCGCGGCTCGGCAACATGCCACTCGCCGTCGCGCAGCAGGATGGCGCCCCAGAGATGCTCGTTGGCGCTGACGACCTGGCGGAGCGTGGTCGCAAACGTCGTCGCATTCGGATACTCCTTCTGGACGCGCAGGATCATCTCCTTAAAGCTGTCGATCTTCGCAGCCAGATCCTTGCCGCCGGCTTCCGGTCCCTGCACGCCGAGGCAGAGCTGG
>JAQXRK010000138.1 GCA_029218485.1 bacterium
CGCGGCGATGAGCGCCACACTCGCGCTCATAATTGCCGCCGTAGCCGCGCCAAGGAGAAATCTGTCAATAAAAATCGCTGCCGCATTGGGCATAAAAGCCCCCGCCACGCCAAATACGCCATAGAACAACAAGCCCAGAAAGGCCGCGTAATAGGGACCCTTCCTGTCGATCAGTTTCCCAAACAGGAGCGCCGTTGCAACCACGCCAAGAGCCGGCGCCGTGACAAGCCACGAGGCGTAGTTGCCAAGGCCAAACACCTCTCCAAGCTGGGGCAATGCGGGCGTGATTGCATTGCCGACCATGACGGTCAGGCTGCTTGCAAGCATAATCGCTGCGATTCCCGGGATACCAATCCGTTTTGTTTTGTTTTTGCTTTCCATTTTCTCGCGCCTTCCACTTCGCGTTCGGCGGTTCACCCCCATGTCATGGGGGCGCTGTGTTCTGAAAAAGGCAAGAAAAAAGGCACCTGTTTCAGATGCCTTGCTGCTTGTCCGTAAAGATGAGAATCAAAAAAAGCATCTGCAGCGCTTCCTTTCTCCTCTCATCCAGACTTCACTGTCGGCTCCGGGTTCTGACCGGATTGGCTTTCGCTCGCGGGCTGTACCGCCGGTAGAGTTTTCTCTTTTAGAAGAATTCCGCCTGTTATGAATTTCAACTCATAGTATCAAAACCCGATGCTTCTGTCAAGTTTGCAAAATCCGGTTTCCGGCTGCTTGCAAAGGAGGGGAGGCGGGGCTTTGAAAGGGCGCGCACCGCGTTCGCATGGACGAAGCCGGGCGCGCCATGCATCTGTTGCTGTGCGGCGGGGCATTTTGGATGTGGCCGGGGAGGGGGCATGTGCATGCCGGTATGGCCGGAGGCGGGCACGGAGGCGGCGCAGGATGACCGGGGACAGCGGAGCCTCCGCCTGCGCCGGTATGACACGGGCGCCGGGCGCGGCGGCGGCCATCGCCGCGGGTTCGATACTTTTTTTGCAAAAACCACCGCATATATGGTATCATTAAAAGCACGAGTATTCCCTGGGGTGGAGGACACTGGATTTGTCACAGGTACATATCATCTGGAACCCCGTGGCCGGAAGCGGAGCCGGCAGACGGGCATATGAACGGGTGCGCGCCGCGCTCACGGCCGGCGGCATTGATTTTTCCGAGGCCATGAGCGAGCATCCCGGCCATGCGGTGGAGCTTGCGCGCGCGGCCGCGGCGGCGGGGCACGGGCGCGTGCTCGCGCTCGGCGGCGACGGCACGGTGCGGGAGGTCGCCTGCGGGCTCATCGGCAGCGAGGTGCCGCTCGCGCTCATCCCGTGCGGCACGGGCAACGACCTCGCGCGCGCGCTGCATATCCCCACGCAGGCGGATGCGGCGCTGCCCATCGCGCTCGGCGGGCAGGTGCGGGACATGGACGCCGCCACGGCGAACGACATGCTGTATTTCAATGTGGCCGGTTTCGGGTTCGATGTGGACGTGCTCGACGAGACCGAGTATTTCAAGACCCGGTGCAAGAACGGCTCCATCGCGTATCTGCGGGGGCTGTTCGCGTCGATCAAGCACCTGAAATCGCGCAAAACGCAGATCAAGTGGACGGACGAGAACGGCGCCGAGCAGCAGATTGAGCGCAATGTGCTCCTCATCGCGGCGGGCAACGGCACGCATTTCGGCGGGGGCATGAACGTGACGCCGAAGGCGGACCCGTTCGACGGGCTGCTCGACATCTGCGTCATCCACGATGTGACCAAGGCCGCGCTGCTGATGGTATTGCCCTTGTTCCTGCGCGGGAAGCACCTCGGCACGCGGTATGTGACGTATTTTCGCGCGCGCGAGGCGACGGCCGTGTGCGACCCGGTTTCGCGCATCGAGACGGACGGGGAGGTCATGCCCGGCACGCCAGTCACCTTCCGCATCCAGCCGGGCAGGATACGGGTCGTTGCGCCGGCTGCGGCACAATGACACAAATTGTTTGCTTTACAGCGCGCCGGAACTTTGATAAGGTGTGAGAAACGGTATGGAAGCGTATTACAGACAATCGAATCGACCGGAGAGAACGCCTGCGCCGCGGCGCAAACGGCGGCGCCGCGTGCCGCGCACGCTGCTGTTTACGGGGCTGATGCTGCTGATTGGCCTCATCGCGGTTGCGGTCTATCTGCTGTTCTTCAATGAGCGGGAAAAGACGATTTCCATGGACGCCACCCCGATCACCGCGGGCATGACGAAGCTGAACACCGGCAGCGGCATGCTCTACCAGACGGACGGCAACATCCACTATTACGACTGGTCGAACCAGAACCGCAACTACACCCACGGCACGGCGGCTGCCGACATCCGCATGAACGGAAGCGCGAAGATATCGGTCGTGTACACCGGCTCCATGCTGCAGATCATCGGGCAGAGCCAGCCGGTATCGTTCACGGGGGAGATTCTCTCGGTCGAGTGCGGGGAGCAGCACATCGGCGTATTGCGGCGCGACAGCGGCGGCGGGGAGAGCATCCTCGTGCTCACGGAGACGGGCGAGCAGGTGGACCAGCTCCTGCCGGACGATCAGTACATCGTCGACTTCGGGTTCTACACGACCACCGGCGAGATGCTCTGGATGCAGACGCTCTCCGTCACGGCGGGCGTTCCGACGACGCGCATCACCACCTACGACCTGCAAAAGCGGGCGAGCACCGGCGTCATGCAGGTGCAGGACCAGCTCATCGATTCGCTGTATGTGACCGCGAACAGCGTGTTCGCCGCCGGAACGAGCCAGATCATCCGCTACACGCATGCCGGCAACAAGGAGATCTACCGCGAGATGGTCTATGGCTACAAGGTGCTCGACTTTTCCGACGCCTCCGGCACGCCGACCTTCCTGCTCGCGCCGCGCCAGGGCAACATGCACGCCGTCAAGCTGCTCACGCTGCAGGAGGAGGATGTCTCCGGCGCGGTGGACACGCATCTGCAGCTGCCGAGCGAGGGCGTTGCCGGCTACATCATGAACGGCGCGCTGGTCGTTGTTTCGCGCGACAAGCTCTACACCTATACGCTGCGCGGCAAGCTCTCGTCAACCGCATCGCTGGAGCTGCCGGTGGACGAGGCGATCAAACTGTCGGATTCCATGCTTCTGCTTTTGAGCAACGGCACATATTATACCGCGAAGGTGCGTTGACGCTTTGAACGCGGAGGAAACGGAACGGAGATGAACGGATGAACGTTGTGGATATCGCGATCGTGCTGGTGCTTGCGATCATGATCCTCGGCGGCTGGTACCGCGGGTTTGTGGCGGCGGTCACGGGCATTGCGGCGACGCTTCTGGCATGGGTCATTGCGCTCGCGTGCATTTCACCGGTTGCGAACCAGGTCAAGGCAAACGAGAGATTGTACACCATGATGCAGTATTATACGGAGGGGGCGGAGTATGTCGCGGTGACGGACGTCGAGCTCACGCGCGCGCCGATCTCCGGTGTGACGCTCGATACGCTCAACACCGTCATCGAAAACGCGGACATGCCGCTGCCGATGGGCGACCGCGTGGCGCACAACATCGCGGTGGAGGCGTTCGCCGCCGACGGCATCACGACGCTGGGCGACTATTTCAACGAGACGATCGTCTGCGTGGTCATCAACATCCTCGCGGCGCTG
>JAQXRK010000139.1 GCA_029218485.1 bacterium
AACAACAAGACGATACACGAGTTCATCCTCGCCTCGGCCTACGGCGATCCCGGCGCATCGGAGCTGCCGGACATGTTTGTGGCCTACCCCAAGACCGTGCTGGCCATGCCGGACGACGGGGTGCTGGTGGATTACCGGGAGGCCCTTTCGGAGGAGACGCTCTCCGGCTTTGTGCCGTCCTTTCTGGAGGAGGGCATGGTGAACGGCCGCCTTGCGGTGCTGCCCCTCGCGAAATCCACGGAGGTCATGTACATCAACAAGACCATTTTCGATCGCTTCAGCGCGGATACGGGCGTCGCCATCGGCGACCTCGACACGTGGGAGGGGCTGTTCGCGGCCGCCGTGCGGTACGCCGAATGGACGGATGCGCTGACCCCGGAGGTCGCGGGCGACGCGAAGGCGCTGCTTGTGCACGACTTTCACTTCAACTATTTTCAGGTGGGCGTGGAGTCCCTTGGCGAGGCCTTCTTTGACGGGGAGTCCATCGCGTTCGGCCCGGCATTTGACCGGGTTTGGGACGCCTATGCCGAGGCGGCGCTCGCCGGCGGGCTATGGCTCCAGGGCGGCTATGCCACGGAGCCGCTGCGCACGGCCGATGCCATCGTATCGGTCGCCTCCTCCGCCAGCGTGCTGTACTTTTCGGACGTTGTGACCTATCCCGACAACACCTCGGAGGACGTGGAGTGGCTCGTTCGCCCCTGCCCGGTGTTTGCCGGCGGCGAACGGATGGTCATGCAGCGGGGCGCGGGAATCTGCACCGTGAAGTCCACTCCGGAGCGGGAGCGGGCCTGCATGATCTTCCTCGAGTGGCTGACGGACGCGCAGCGGAACACGGAGCTGGCCACGCAGCTCGGCTACATGCCGGTCCGGCAGGCGTCGTTTGACACGGACCTGCCCGCCGCCATACGGGCGCTCGAGAGCGACAAGTACATCCAGCTCTACGAGGCGTTCCTCCAGACCCAGCGCGAATACACATTCTATATCCCACCGCAGCTCGAGGGCTACCTCGACGTGGAGGAGCGGTTTGAGGACGCCGTGCGGAGCGCCCTGCTCTCCGGCCGCAGCCAGTACCTGAGGGGCAGCGTGTCCCTCGAGGACGCGTCGCAGCGCGCCAAAGCGGAGCTCATGGCGGCCTTTTCGGCCGGCTGGGGAGGTGAAGCGGGTTGATTGCAAAGCTCAGGGAGCTCCGGTCCGCCGCGAAGGAGCAGAGCGTGGGCATGCGGCGCAAGCTGGTGCTGTACTGGATCAGCATGGCGCTCGCCGTGTTTGCGGGCTTTTTGCTGATTCTCAGCCTGCTGGGCGTTTTTTCGGATGCCGAGCAGCGGGCGGGTGAGCTGCTCTCCGTGCAGCAGGCTGCCAGCGCCGCTTCGGTCATGGCCGACATGGACGAACTGACGGCCCGCTGCATCGCCATGTCGGAGGAGATTTCCCGCAGCCTTCAGACGCTGCTGCAGACGCACGGCCTCTCCTTCGATGAGCTGAACGACAACCCCGACGCGCTGCGGGAGATCCAGGAGAATCTGTATGCGCCGCTGAGCGCCACCATGCTGGTGGGCCGCTGCAGCGGGGCCTTTGCCGTGCTGGACGCCACAACCAACACCCGTGCCGCTTCCGCCGCGGTTTCCCGCAGCGGCGTGTACCTCCGGGCCGCGAACATCAGCGCGCAGAGCAGCCCCGGGCGGGCGCTGACCTATTTTCGCGGCATCCCCGATATCGCCCGCACCGAGGGCGTGCAGCTGCACAACCGCTGGAATCTGGAGTTTGACAGCTCGCTCATCCCCGGCTACGCGGAGCGGATGGGGCAGACCGTCACGCGGCTTGCCGCCGCCTGCTACTGGACCGAAAAAAGACCGCTGACGGGTACATGGGAGAGCGTCATGCTACTGTGCGTTCCGATACTGGAAGGCGGCAGGGTGCGCGGCCTGTGCGGTATTGAGATCAGCGAGCTGTACTTCAAGCTCATGCACCCCGGCCTGTCCAGCCGCTTCGGGAACCTCATGACGCTCATCGCACCGGCGGGCGAGGACTCGATTGCGCTCGACGGCGCGATGCTGGGCGGCACGGAGGGGAGCTATCTGGAGGCCAGCGGCCTGCTGGCGGTGAAGCACGGCAGCCACTACAATACGTACACCGCCGGCAGCGAGGTCTACGTCGGCGTGCACCAGACGCTGGATATGAAGGACGCCGATGGCCGGCCGCTGCAGCTGGTGACGCTCGTCTCCGCCGCCGGCGTCCATCAGGCCGCCATGCAGAGCAGGGTGCGCCTCGTCTCGGTTTCGCTCGCGTTTCTGCTGCTGATGGTGGGGGTGTCCCTGTTCCTGTCGAGCCGGTTCGTCCGGCCGATCGCCCAGAGCCTGGAGGCCATTCAGGCGGAGCAGCCGCTCACCGGGCAGCGCTCCGGGATCTCCGAGATCGACGAGCTGATCGCCTTTGTGCAATCCAGAACGCAGAAGGCGTCGATCGGGAAGGAATCCCTGCCGCCGGGCATCGCCGTGCTGCTCCGGGATTTTGCTGAGCGCGTGGGCGACCTGACCGCCGCCGAGCGCGGCATTCTGCACTACTATATCGACGGGCACGAGATCGAGGAGATTCCCGGGCTTGCCTTTATCAGCATGGCGACGGTGCGCAAGCACAACAGCAATCTGTACCGGAAGCTCCATGTCGCCTCGCGGGACGAGCTGATGCTCTATATCGACCTGTTCCGGCGCTGCGATTGCCTCGACGACATCCAAAAATAGCGCTGCTCCGCTGCTGCATTCGGGCGGTTTTTCGATGGTAGTCATTGGATACCATTGGCCGAAGGGCGCAAAAAGTAGCCGCGCGCTACTATCCAACCGGTGAAATATTGTGTTCAATATAGAAGTAAAAATCTTTATAACCCTGAGCGCTCCCTGCGGGAGCCTGCATCCCGTCTGTGCTGCTGATCCATTCTGTGGCGGAAGGAGGAAACCGGTTTGAAACAACTGTTGGAGAGCGCGCTTGCCGATTGCTCCACGGAGCGGGCGTTTTGCTTTCAGCTGCAATGCGGACAATGCGGAGCGATCTGGAGGAGCAAGCCCATCGCCTTTTCAAAGGCCGGGGTCGATGCTCCAACGGAAGAAAAGCGCATCGTCTATGAAGCGCTGTACCAGCGGGAGAAGGCGTGGGCGAAGGCAATCGCGGTCAGGGAAGCGCTGGAGCATTTCAACCTCTGCCCGATCTGCCGGCGGCTGGTGTGCGACCGCTGCTTTCTCATCTGCAGCGATCTGGACATGTGCTGCGGCTGTGCCGAGCGGCTGAACGAGCGGGGAGAACCCGTGAGCGCAAGGGCCGTTTTTGCGGCGTCTGTGCAGCAGTGAACCGCGCCCTGCCCGGCTGCGGAGGCACCCGGACGCAGGATTTCCACCGACGTGAACCATCACACGAACCATGAAACTATTTTGAGGAGGAACCAATATGGCTTTTTGTACGAACTGTGGCGCGCAGCTTCCGGAGGGCTCCAAGTTCTGCGGCAACTGCGGCGCTAAGCAGGAGATCCGCACACCGGTGCAGACGGCGGCCGCCGCGCCGGAACCGGCCGTTCCCGTTCAGGAGCCGCCGCAGGAGGAAGCGCCCTGCGCCTGTGCCGCCGCGCCGGTTGAGCAGGCCGATGCCATCCCGGCACAGCAGAGCTATTCGGCACCGGCGCAGCAGAGCTACACGCCCCCGGCGCAGGAGAGCTATACGCCCCCGGTGCAGGAGAGCTACACGGCACCGACGCAGCAGAGCTATACGCCCCCGGCGCAGCAGAGCTATACGGCTGCGGCACAGGGGAGCTACACGGCACCGGTGCAGGAGAGCCACACGGCACCGGTGCAGGAGAGCTACACGGCCCCGGCGCAGGAGAGCTACACGGCTCCGATGCAGGAGAGCTATACACCCCCGGTGCAGCAGAGCTATACGCCCCCGACGCAGCAGAGCGCTGCGCCGCAGAATGGCGCAGGGGCGCGCCGGGCTGCCCAGCCCGTGATCGTGGCGCCCAAGCCGAAGAAGCCCCTGAACAGGAAGCTGCTGTTCATCATCGGCGGCGCGGTGCTGGCGGTGATCCTTGCCGTTGTGCTGATCTGCGCGCTCGGCGGAAAGGACGGCGGTGCTGCGGCGGCCGATCCGAACCTCGGCGTGTATACCGCTTCGACGGCGGAGATGCTCGGCGTGGAGATGGATATCACCGATCTGTTCGAGGAAGGCGTGTCGATCGAGCTCAAGGAGAACGGGAAGTGCGCCATGAACGTGAACGGAACGAAGGGCAGCGGCAAATGGACGCTGGAGGACGGCGTGTTCCACATCAAGGGCGGCGGTCTTGACTGCGACGGCACGCTGGAAAGCGGCGTGATGACGCTCGAAAACATGCTGGGCATGGGCGTTCAGATGACGTTTGTGAAGGAGGGCGGCTTTACGCCCGCCGATCCGGACAGCGCGGCAGGCTCCGGCAGCGCGGCGGCCGCTGCGCCGGCGAGCGCGCTGCAGCAGCAGTGGGCCGGCACGTGGTACGGCTGCATGTATGTGAGCGAGGCGACCGGGGACTTCGCGGGCATTCCCAGCGATTTCTACGATGCTTACATGGTGGTGGATGTCGACGCGGAGGGCAAGGGCACGTTTGCCGTGTATGTTGCCGGCAGCGAGGAGGCGTTTGCGCTTGCCAACTGCGAGGCGAAGGAGAGCGGCCTGTATGCCACGGACGGTACGATTGCGGGCGGCATCGAGATGTACGCCTACAACTGGATGTTCCTGCCCATGCCGGATTACCCGGACCAGTATGTCATGGGCGATGAGATTCAGGACGGCGACAGCAGCTTCAACTTCTCCCTGTTCATGAAGCAGTGGGGCGGAAGCTGGCAGAAGGAGCTCGACAGCGGCTTTGCGATCGTTCCGCCCTCGATTGCGG
>JAQXRK010000140.1 GCA_029218485.1 bacterium
ATCCGGTCTTTGACGCATGGCGCGCCGAAGCGGCGGGGGAATTATTCCGGCAGCGGGATGTCGATGAGCATGTTGCCCGCGTCGGACATGACGGCCGGCAGCTTGCCATCCCACTTCTGCACGGTCTGGTACTGGATCAGCAGATCGGAGATGGACTCGGTCAGAATGCGGTTGCTCTCCGCGTTCGCCTCGGCGAGCAGCTTGATCTCGTTGGCCTCGGCCGTGGCCGCGATCACGCGCTTCTCGGCCTCGGTGTTGGCGATGACGAGCGCCTGCTCCTGCTCGGTGCGCGTCTTGATGAGGTTTTGCTCCGCCACCTGCTTGGCCTCAACGGCGGCGATGTATTCCTCGGAGAAATCCCAGTTGATGATGTTCAGCTCGTTGATATAGATGCCGTAGCCGTTCAGCTTGTCGTTGAGCCCCTGATCGAGCAGCACGCTCACCTCGCCGCGGGAGCCGACCAGCTCCACGGCGGTATACTCGGCGGTGACGGCCTTGAGCACCTCGTTGACGGCGGGCGTGATGAGCACGTCCTCGAAGCCGAGGCCGACCTCCTTATAGATGGCCTGGCTCTGGTCCTTGCTGACGCGGTAGTTGACCGCGACAACGGTGGAGATCGTCTGCAGGTCCTTGCTGAACGCTTCGGTCGAGACATCCAGCTTGACGATGCGGTTGTCGATCGTCACGATCTGCTGCACAAACGGCGTTTTGAAATGCAGACCCTCCTGCAGCGCAACATCGCCCACCTTGCCGAACGTCAGAACGACGCCGGTATGGCCGGCGGGGATGACCACAAAGCTCGAACTGGCCACCACGACGATGAACACCAGCACGGCAATGGTCAGAATGATCTTGCCAATGGACAGGTTGCCCGCTTTATCTCGAAACATGAGTCTTGTCCTCCTTGCAGATATTGGGATCAGTATACCATAATTCGCCCCGGTATGCTATAGTGATGACAGGAATTACCAAAATGCGGCGCCGGACGGCGGCGTCCGGCCAAACGGAGGAAGCGAAATGATTCGAGCCATGGAACAGAAGGACCGGCAGACCTACCTCCGCCTTTCCGGGCAGTTCTATGCCTCGGAGGCGGTTGCGCACGCGGTGCCGGAGGAACACTTTCAGCGCACGTTTGCCGAGATGATGCGCTCGAACGCCTATGTGCTGGGCTATTTGCTGGAGGAGGAGGGCGAGGCGGCCGGCTATGCGCTGCTGGCGCGGACGTTTTCGGCGGAGGCCGGCGGACAGGTCGTCTGGATCGAGGAGCTGTATATCACGCCGGATTTTCGGGGACGCGGCCTTGGCAGCGCGTTCCTGCAGTATCTGGAGGAGCACCTGCCGGAGGGCGTTACCCGGCTGCGGCTGGAGATCGCGCCGGACAACGAGGGCGCGCGCAGCCTCTACCTGCGCAAGGGGTTCACACCCCTGCCCTACGAGCAGATGGTGCGGGAACTGTAAAAAAATCCATGCAATCAAACAGCGGCCGGTCATCGCTTGAAGCAATGGCCGGCCGTTGCAGTCTGTCGGTGGGGAAAGCCGCCGCTATGGGGTACGCCTATGCCTTTGCATACGGCGTGTCGGCAAGCGGGAGCCGGTTGCGCTCCTTCCCGTCGAACCGGTAGTAAGCCTCCGCGATGGCGGGGGCGGTGGGGATCGAGGTGATTTCGCCGATGCCGATGGCGCCGTAGCCCTGCTCAACGCCGGCCTTTTCCACGATCACGGCCTCGATCTTCGGCACCGCGTTCGCCTTGAACAGGCCGAGCGTGCCAAAGCGCGCCGTCGGCTTGCAGTTATCGAGCGGATACCGCTCCGTGAGCGCATAGCCCATGCTCATGACCACGCCGCCCTCGATCTGCCCCTCCACGGACAGCGGGTTGATCGCCCGGCCGACGTCGTGCGCGGCGACGATGCGCTGGAGCTTTCCGTCCTCGCCGAGGATCGCGACCTGCGTCGCATAGCCGTAGGCGACATGGCTGACCGGGTTCGGCTTGTCGGAGCCGAGCGGATCGGTTTTGGCGAGATATTCGGCGTAGAACTCCTCGCCCTCCATCTCCGCGAGCGAGCGGCCCGCGCGGGCTGCCTGAAACAGCGCTGCGGCGCGGCGGCAGGCCTCGCCCGTGATGAGCGTCTGGCGGGAGCCGGAGGTGGTGCCGGAGTCCGGCGCGGCGAAGGTGTTGACGGGCGCATAGCGGATGTCCTCGCGCGCAAGGCCGGTCGTTTCCACCGCCACCTGCACGAGCACCGTGCCGAGCCCCTGACCGATGCAGGAGGCGCCGGAGTGGATGACCAGCTTTCCGTCCTCGACGGCGAGGCGCACGCGGCCGGTATCCGGAATGCCCACGCCGACGCCCGCGTTCTTCATCGCGCAGGCGATGCCGGCGTACGGCGCGGATTCATACACGTCCTTCACGGCCTGGAGCGTCTCCACAAGCCCGGTGGACTCGTCGACGATCTGGCCGTTGGGCAGCGTCTGCCCCGGGCGGATGGCGTTGCGGTAGCGGATCTCCCACGGGGAGATGCCGAGCTTGTGCGCCATGCGGTTGAGCAGCGTTTCGATGGCAAAGCACGTCTGCGTGACGCCGAAGCCGCGGAACGCGCCCGCGGGCGGATTGTTGGTGTAGTAGGCCCGCCCGTCGATCTCAAAGTTCTGGTAGTTGTACGGCCCGGCGGCGTGCGTGCACGCGCGCTCGAGCACCGGCCCGCCCAGCGAGGCGTACGCGCCGGTATCCGCGATGACCTGCGCCTTCACGCCCAGAATGGTGCCGTCGTTGTCGCAGGCCAGCGTGAAATCCATGTCCATGGGGTGCCGCTTCGGGTGGATGAGAATGCTCTCGGCGCGGGTCAGCTTGACCTTGACGGGCCGCTTGGTGAGGTAGGCGATCAGCGCGGCATGGTGCTGCACGACCACATCCTCCTTGCCGCCGAAGCCGCCGCCGACGAGCCGGTTCTCCACGCGCACCTGCTCCGGCTGCAGTCCCAGCATCGGGCAGATCTCATGCTGCGTGTCATACACGCTCTGGTCGGAGCAGTAGATCTGCACGCCGCCGTCGCCCCAAGGCTCCGCCACGGCGCATTCCGGCTCCAGAAACGCGTGCTCGGTGAACGGGGTTGAGAAGTGGCCGCTGATCACATGCGGCGCATGCCGGATCGCCTCGTCCGCGTTGCCGCGGCGCACATGGCGCTGCGCGAGCAGATTGCCGCCCGGATGGAGCTGCGGCGTGCCCTCCTCCATGGCCTCGTACGCGCTGCGCACCGGCTCCAGCTCCTGGTAGTCCGCCTCGACGAGCGCCTTCGCCTGCTCGAGGATCTCCGGCGTTTCCGCCGCCACGAGCGCAATCGCGTCGCCCAGATAGTGCGTGATGCGGCCCACGCCGATCATCACGTCCCAGTCGCGCTTGAGGTGCCCAACCTTGGTCAGGCACGGGATGTCCTCCGCGGTCAGCACGCAGGCAACGCCCGGCAGCGCCTTCGCCTTCTCGGTGCGGATGGCGAGCACGCGCGCGCGCGGGTATTTGCTGCGCACGGCGGAGCCGTACAGCATGCCGGGCAGCTGCATATCGTCGGTGTAGATGCCGGTGCCGAGCACCTTCTCGCGCACATCCAGCCGCGCCACCCGCGCGCCGACGCGCCAGTCGGTCTCCGCCTCGGGAATGACGCCCGCGCGGAGCACGGCGGCGGCGATCTGCACGGCCTTGATGATCTTCACATAGCCGGTGCAGCGGCAGATGTTGTTGCGCAGCGCATGGGCGATCTCCGCCTCGGTCGGGTCGCTGTTCGTGTCGAGCAGCGATTTTGCGCACAGCACCATGCCGGGGATGCAGAAACCGCACTGCACCGCCCCGGCGGCGCCGAACGCATAGACATAGACCTCTTTTTCAAAGTCGCTCAGGCCCTCGACCGTGAGGATGGATTTGCCGTTCATGCGATCCGTCTGCTGCACGCAGGCCTTGACGGGCTTGCCGTCGATGAGGATCGTGCAGGTGCCGCAGGCACCCTCGCTGCATCCGTCCTTCACGGAGGTCAGGCGCAGCGTATCGCGCAGATAGCGCATGAGTTTACAGTTGTGTTCCACCGTAACGGTTTTGCCGTTTACAGTAAAGGTTGCGGCCATGGCGGCATCTCCTTCTTTCAGTCCTGTCGGCCGTCAAGCGGCCAGCGCTCCCGATCCGCTGCGGATCGGGTCATCTCCGTGTCGCGTCCGTTCGGTTACAGCAGATAAGCGTAATCGGTCAGAACCGCATCGAGGAACCGCGCGAGCGCCGGATCGAGCGCGTTTTTCTGCGAAAGGTCCACTTCCGCAGCCGCTTCGCCCGCGGCGCAGCCGGTCCGGATGAGCACCCGCTTGCCGCCGAGCGGCAGGAAGCCCGGATTATCGCTCTCGTCAAACGCGGCCCTCGTGGAGAACAGCGTGAGCTTCTCCTTGTAGGGGCGGCTGTCGTACGGGCAGAACATCATGCAGTTGCCGCACTCGTTGCACATGCGGTCCACATGCAGGATCTGCGGCATCGAAAGCCCGGGCACCTCGATGGCGATGTTGGCGCGGTTCGGGCAGACCTGCACGCAGCACTCGCAGACCGTCGGGCAGTGCAGGCAGCGGCCGGATTCCTTCGCGGCGCAGTCGTAATCCCGGAGAATGCCGTGCTTTTCGACGCAGCTTTCGGGGGAGGCCGCAGCGCCGTCGGGGACGGAATCGATGCGCTCGCCCACGATCGCGTCGGCCACGGTGCGCGCGTCGGCAATCGCCTCAACGACCGTTGCGGGACCGCGGTTGGCATCGCCGATGACATAGACGCCGTCCACGCTGGTCTGCAGCAGACCGTCGACGGCCACGCGGCCGCGCTCGGTGAGCTGGATACCGTTTTCGCGGAACAGCGCGTCGTCCACCTGCTCGCCCACGGCAGCGATCAGCGTCGAGCAGGGCAGGGTGCAGGTTTCGCCCGTT
>JAQXRK010000141.1 GCA_029218485.1 bacterium
AAGCATCGTTTGCCCCGTGCAGCGGAACCGTGCGCTGCAACGGAACGGAGGCATATCTGTTTGTATTTGACCGGGGTGACCGGGTCTTTGTAACCGGCCATGAGGATGCGTACTGCACGGTGCTGCTGGACGGCGCGGAGGGAAGGCTCCCCGCCCGGCTGGTGCGCATGGACGGCGAGGCGGACTATGAACCGTGGACGGGCTACGCCGTGGACGGGGCGCAGCTGTACGGAGACTGGCGGCTGTGCGTGCCGGCCGCAGCGCTGGACAGGAACACCGAGGTGCGCGTGCTCGACGATCTGGGCGGATGCTATCTGGCGGAGGCGGGCGGCTGGAGCGGCTGGATTTCAGCGGACGAAGTGCAGACGGAGCGGAGCAGGTCCTCCGGCGGCAGCGGCGGCGGGGAGTGGACGGAACCGCTGCTGTAGCCCGGCCGCAATTTTTCTGCCGCGAGGCGTGCAATTTCGACCGGACTATGATACACTACCGGCATGGATGCATTTTTTCATCATTCCCGCCTGCTGCGCTGCCGCAATCCGCAGGGCGCGGCGCCGTGCGGAACGAACGTTGAGATCATGGCCGAGAGCGGCGAGTCGCTCCGCTCTGCGGCGGTGTGGCTGCGGCTCTGGCAGGACGGCGTGGGCGAACGGCTGCTGCCGATGGAGCGGCACGGCGATGCGCTGCGCGCCGTTGTTTCGCTGCCCGACCAGCCCTGCCTGATCTGGTACTATTTTGTGATCCGCAAGCCGGACGGGCAGACGCTGTATTATGGCGGCAGCAGCGGCGAGGGCGGCTTCTGCGCGTATGAACCGCCCGCCTGGCGCATCACGGTGTACGACGGGGCGTTCCGGACGCCGGAGTGGTTCCGGCGCGGGATCGCGTACCAGATCTTTCCGGACCGGTTTCGCCGCAGCAGCTGGGAGGATTTCCACGCGCGCGCAGAGGTGCACCGCCGCCGCGGGCGCCCGATCCGCCTGCACGACCAGTGGCGCGAGCCGCCGGCCTGGCGGCCCGGACCGGGGGAGCGGGACTATGTGCCGGACGACTATTTCGGCGGCGATCTGAACGGCATCCGCGAAAAGCTGCCGTATCTGCAGTCGCTCGGCGTGACCTGCCTGTACCTGAACCCGATCTTTGAGGCGGCGAGCAACCACCGCTACAATACGGCCGATTATCTGGCCATCGACCCGCTGCTCGGCACCGAGGCGGATTTCACCGCCCTGTGCAGCGAGGCGCATGAGCGCGGCATCCGCATCATGCTCGACGGCGTGTTCTCGCACACCGGGAGCGACAGCCGGTATTTCAACCGCGAGGGCCGCTATGAGGAGCCGGGCGCGTATCAGGGCCCCGCTTCGCCCTACTACGAGTGGTATCGGTTCCGGCATTTTCCGGACGATTACGAATGCTGGTGGAACTTTGAAACGCTGCCGAACGTGGAGGAGCGCACGCCCTCGTACATCGATTTTATCGCGGGCGAGCACGGCGTTCTGTCGCACTGGGCGGCATGCGGCGCCACGGACTGGCGGCTGGACGTGGCGGACGAGCTGCCGGACGACTTTATCCGCATTCTGCGCGCACGCGTCAAGGCGAACGACCCGGAGGGCGTGCTGCTCGGCGAGGTCTGGGAGGAGTGCAGCGGCAAGCGGGGGCCGGAGGGCCGCCGCGGCTATGTGAACGGCGATGCGCTCGACAGCGCCATGGACTATCCGTTTGCCAACGCCGTGCTCGATTTTCTGCTCGGCCGGTGCGATGCGGCCGCGCTTGCCGGGCGGCTGATGGCGCTGCGCGAGTGGTACCCGGAGCCGTTTTATCTTGCGCAGCTCAACCTGCTCTCCTCACACGATGTGGTGCGCGCGCAGACGGTGCTCTCCGGCGCGCCGAGCCGGTTTGAGGCCACGCGCGAGCAGCAGGCCGCCTACCGGCCCACACCGGAGCAGGCGGCGCGCGGGCGCGAGCGGTTTTTGCTGGCCACGGCCATCCAGATGGTGTGCCCCGGCGTGCCCTGCGTCTACTACGGCGATGAGGCCGGCATGACCGGCATGGCCGACCCGTTCAACCGCGGCACCTATCCGTGGGGCGAGGAGGATCCGGAGATCCTCGGCCGCGTCGGGCAGCTCATGCGCCTGAGACACGAACAGGATGTGCTGCAGACCGGCCGCTGCCGCATGGGCGCGCTCTCGGACGACGGCTTCGGTATCATCCGCTTTACGGAGACGGCGTGCCTGCTGCTGGTCGTCAACCGCGGCGATGCGCCGCTGACATTCACCGTCACGCAGGACCTGTTCCCGGAGGGGCCGGACGGCGAAACGCCGATGCCGCTCAATGGAACCTTCACGGACGAGAGCGGGCAAAGCGCCGGAACGATTCTCGGAAGCACGCAGACCGTGCCGCCGCGCGCGGCATGGATCCGCATGAAATAAGCGTGGAACGAGGGGGAAGGAAACCATGTTTCAACCGCCGCGCATCGGACTGGACGCGCTGAACAAGGCGCTGTTGTTTCTTGCGCTGCTGGCCGGGCTGGCGTCGCTGTTTTTTCCGTACGGCGCCGTGCCCCGACTGATCTGCACCGCGATTCTCGGCGTGTGCATCGCGCTGGCCGTTTTTCGGATATTCTCCGGCAACCGCGACCGGCGCTACGCGGAGAACCAGAGATATCTCACGTTTACGACGGGCGTGCGCGAGTGGTGGGCGCGCGTGCGAAGTGCCGGCCAAAGGCGGCCGAAGCAGCCGAAGCAGACGAAACCGCCGAAGGCGGAAAAGACCCGGACGCACCGCGCGCACAGGGCGCGGAAGAACCCGACGTGGAGCGAGATCAAGCACTACAAGTACCTGATCTGCCCGCAGTGTACGCAGCGGCTGCGCGTACCGCGCGGCAAGGGGCGGCTTCGCGTGACCTGCACGCGCTGCGGGAACAAATTTGAAGCAAAGAGTTGATAAACGCCGGGGCTGTGGTATACTAACAGACAGAAACAGACAGGAGGATTACAGATAATGGTAAGCAAGGATATGACGATTCAGAGCATCATCGAAGCACACGAGGACGTGGCCCCGATCCTGATGGCATCCGGCATGCATTGCCTCGGCTGCATCATGGCGCACGGCGAGACGCTCGAGCAGGCCTGTGCCGTCCACGGCATCGATGTGGATGAGCTGCTCGGCCGCATCAACGAGTTCCTCGGCGAGTAAGGCACGATCGGATTTTCAAAACGAATGGCAACATGCCTCCGCCCAATAGCCGGGCGGAGGCATGTTTTTTGCGGCAGGGGGATATACGGCGAGGCCATGCGGTGCTGGAGGGTGCCACACATGCGGACGTCCCGTCGCTGGCGTATAAGAACGCGGATTTCATGCAATGGCTGGTGCACTGCGGTGAATAGCCATTCAAAAAATGTCCTGTCGCTGACAGGGCGTTTTTCTGTCCGCGTGCGTTCGCTGCCGGATGTTTTCCGGAGTCTGCATCCGGCACCTCGGGAAAGGGGGCGGGAGGCGCGATGCCGCTGCGCAGCCTGAAACGGAAGCGCACGCCGGAGAGCGCGCATGAAAAAGCGGACGGATGCGCCCATCCGTCCGCGGGTGTGCCAATGGCCGGCTCAGTCGTCCACGTTCTTTCGCGTTGCGGTTTCAAAGATGCCGACGACCTTCTCGTTCGGCGCGGGCGTGGCCAGCGTCACGATCACGGCGACGATCAGGCCGAATACGAAGCCCGGCAGAATCTCATAGATATTCGTGTTGAACACGGCGGCCTCCGAGATCGTGGAGGTGAACAGCAGAAGCCAGGCGATATCCCCCGCCGCGCCGGCAATGATGCCCGCGAG
>JAQXRK010000142.1 GCA_029218485.1 bacterium
CACGCGATGGCAAAGCCCGTGCCCGATGCGCCCTCGTTCGCTCCGGCCGGCGCGGCCGACCGCTTTGTGCCGGAAGAGTATTGAACGGCCCGCAGCACCGCCGGGGAGGGCGAAGCCACTGCACCGGCAGGCGGCGGAGCACAGGGCGGACGGAACCGCGGCACAGCCAAAGCAGACGCCGGTTTGATTGGAATACAAAAGCGGGCCGGCGTTGGCGGCGCGCGGGCTGCCCGACCGGCGGCCGGCTATGCCGCCCTGCTCGACGCACTGCCAGAGGGCTGCCAGGCGATGCAGGCGCCGAACGCGCCGCTCGGTGCGCGCATCCCGCACGCGATGGCAAAGCCCGTGCCCGATGCGCCCGTGTTTGCTCCGGCCGGCGCGGCCGACCGCTTTGTGCCGGAAGAGTATTGAACGGCCCGCAGCATCACCGAGGAGGGCGAAGCCGCTGTACCGGCAGGCGGCGGAGCACGTGGTGGGTGAATCCGCGACACAGCCAAAGCAAACGGCAGCCAATTGGATGGGAATACAAAACAAGCGCGCAGGCTTTGCCTGCGCGCTTGCTGCCATTCCGGGAAAATCCACAGCCGCATTGCACGGTACGTCCGCACCGGTTTGTAACGGCAGGGGCGCTGATGCGGCCCAAGATTCACTCGCCGACCAATGCCAGCAGGTTCTCACGGCAGATCTTGTTGTACGCCTTTTGGCTGATACGGCCGTTTTCCACGCCTTCATCGAGAAAGCGGGAGAGTATGCGGTAGTTCTTGATGCTGCAATAGTCCACGCCGAAGAACAGCTTGTCCTGAAACTCTTCGAGGAACCGGTATCCAAAGTCCGGGTCGCGCATGACCGCGTTTTCGCCGGAACCGGCGGACAGATCGGCATACATGTTCGGATAGTTGCGCATCAGCTCGACCACGCGGCCACCGGGCGTAACGGGCCCCTTCGGGTTGCCGGCGCGGTTCTCCCACGAGCAGTCGCCGCTGATCTCCGACCACCACTTGTGGCTGTGCCCGATGAGCTTGAGCTTTGGGAACCGCCGGAGCGTGGCCTCTATTTGATGCAGGCCGAGCCCATCCACAATCCCGTAGTCATCGCCCTGCTGGCCGACATGGAACAGCACCGGCAGGCCGCATTGCTCGGCATGGCGGAACACGTTCTGCATCATCGGATCTTCCACCGGCAGGTTTGCGGTAAACTCGCCGATGCCCTTTGCGCCGCGGGACTGATAGTATTTGAGCGCGATGGAGAGGTCCGCGTCCGGGCTGTTGCTCAGCCAGCGGGGATCGATGTTGCAGAACCACCAGCCGATGGTTTCGGGAAATTGCTCGCAGCACATCCGCGCCGCAGTGTTTGAGAACTGATCGGACATATGCTCGGGCGAAACGATGGGGAGCGCTACGCCCCGCTCAACGCCGATCGCATCATACATGGTGCGCAGCTCCTCGCACGTCAGGCCCATTTCAAGCCCGTGTCCCATGCAGGGATATTCCTTTTCGAGAAGCACATGCGCGTGAATATCGAGTTTTTTCAGAATCATAATTTGTGCCTCATTGGAGCGGGCAGCCAATGCGAGAAAGCGTTGACTGCCCACGGATTTCGTTATTTGGTTCAGTGGATCCAGGGGGGCGTTTCCGGCAGGCACTTGGAGAACCGCTCGAGCTGACGCTCCTGCTCGGCTCCGGCATAGCTGCCGGAGAGGAACTGGTCGATCACACCGCTGTAGAACTCCTCCCAGGAGCGCATCTCATCGAGCGGGCGCACGGGGAAGAACAGAATGCCGTTGTCAAAGGCCGCCTTGCGGTCGCCCGGAGCGTCGCCGATCATGATCGCATGATCGGGCGCATAGGCGCCCTTGACGCTTGCGATGATCTCCCGCTTGCTGCCATCCTCCTGCGCGCCGAGAAGCGCCACATAGCGGTCGAGGCCATGCTCGTGCCATTCGTGCAGCAGCGCCTCGCGCGGCGTTGCCGAAACGATGACGATATCGGCATGCTCGCTCAGCTTTTCGAGGCTCTCGCGCACGAACGGGAACGGGGGAATGTCGTGCACCATCTTGGCCACGCGGCGGTTCATGTCCAGCGACCACTCGAGCGTCCGCGCCAACTCCGGATCGTCCGTCAGCTTGGCCAGATTCTCGTTGTTGAGCACGGGCGCGGTCTCCACCCAGTGGCGGAGCACCTCGTGGCTGGGCACGCGGAAGCCGCGCGCAAGCACCTCTTTGCGCTCGGAGAGCAGATCCAGCACGCGGATAATCGCGTGGAACCGGCTGCAGCCGCGCGTGACGGAATACAGGTTCACATACTCCCACGCCTCGCGCGCCAGGCTGGAGATCGCCTGCAGCCCCCAGTTGTCGATGGTGGCGGGGCAGAAGCACTCCTTATGCTTGATCTCCATCGTGTCGAACGCGCAGCCATCGGAATCGATGCAGACGAGAAAGTCGTGCTTAGCCGTATACTGCGTTTTCATAGTATCCATACCTGTGCGCATATCAGTCCTCGCAGAGAATGAACTTCTCAATCGCCTTGGCAAAGCCGTCGCGGTCAAAGCGGTCGGTGACGGCATCCGCGATCTTCTTGAGCCGTTCGTCGCCATTCTCCATGGCAACGCCGAGCGCGGCGCGGCTGATCATCGAGGCATCCATGCCCATGGAGTCGCCGATGCTCATCACGTTGTCAAACGTGAGCCCGAGGTGATCGAGCAGCGTTTCCATCGCCTTGACGCGGTCGGTATTCGTGCTGTAGAACTGGATGTTCTCGCTCGTGCCGTCCAGGAACTCGACGTACGGGCGCACGCGCAGCCCGTCGATGATCGGCTGCTGCAGCTCCTCGGGCACGCCGTAGAGGTTGAACTTCTCAACGCCGATGTTCTGCGTGCGGAAGAAGTCGGAGAGCTTGCCGTACACACCGACCTGCTTGCCCGACTCGAGATACCAGACGTGGTGCGGCGGCACGGGATACTTCCAGAGCTCGTCGAGAACATCCTGCTCGAAGAAGAGGCGGCCCTCCGCAGCGACCTCGCTGTAGATGTGCATGCCCTCATAGAGCGTGCACAGGTCTGCCGACTGCTCCGGCGTGAACGTTTCCTTGTACAGGATTTCGCCCGTCAGGCGGTCGATGACGCGCGCACCGGCCGCGGACACCCAGTAGCGGAACATGAGATCGCCGTCGATCTGGGGCGGGAACATATCCGCGCTGCGGCCCGAGCAGGGCACGCAGTAGATGCCGCGCTTGGCGCACTCCCGGAGCGCATGCATGGTGCGAAAGCTCATCCAGGTCTGATCCTTTTGCAGGGTGGTCCCGTCGAAGTCGAGTGTGATCAGCTTGATCTGTTTTCTGTCAAACATGGTTTTGTGATTCCTCCATCCATTACATATCGATGTCCGCGTTGCCGGTCAGCCGGAAGAACAGCAGCATGGACGCAACGACGATGATGACCAGCATTGTCGAGAGCGCCGAGGCAACGCCGTATGCGCCGCGGTTGACCTGCAGGAACAGGGAGATCGACAGCGTAGCCGTCTTGGAACTGTACAGCATCAATGTGGAGGACAGCTCCTGAATCAGCGTGATCCAGCTCAGAATGGCGCCGGAGACGATGCCGGGCACCATGACCGGCATGGTGACTTTAAAGAAGGTCGGTACGGAGCCGTAGCCGAGCGACAGCGACGCTTCCTCTATGCTGGGGTTGATCTGCCTAAGGATGGATGCGCTGGAACGAAGCGTGTACGGCATCCTGCGCACGATATACGAGATGATGATGATCGTTCCCGTGCCGCCCAAGGCAAGGATATTGATTGAGTCTTTCGTAAGTGTGATCACGTGCCCCAGAATCTGTATCGATCGCTCGTTGGCAATCCGCTCTGTCATTTCCGGCGAGAAGGTCGCCGGGATGCCGATACCGTTGTTGTAGCAGATCAGCAGCATCAGACCGAAGATGACGCCGGAGATGACGTACGGAATCTGCGCGCAGGTATCGAGGAAGCGGGAGAAGATGTTCTTGCGGCGCACCGTGATGTAGGCGAACATCGTGCCGAAGATGACGATAAAGAACAGCGCTATGATCGCGAACTTGAATGTGTTGACGAGCGATGAGCCCATCTTATTCCATGCTTCCACATAGTTGTTGAGCGTCCACGTATCCTTGATGATGCCGTGTTTGACCTCGCGGAAGGAGAGCACGGTGCAGTACAGCACCGGCAGCAGCGCGAGGAACGTGGTCACATAGACAAACAGGTGCGCAAATACGTTTCCAACGCCCTTAATCTTCTTGGCAACCGGCGGATTGAGCATGCTCATGTTGTAGTTCTTGCGGCTGAAATACATCTGCAGCAGGAACACGACGATGGCCACGAGAATCATGATGAAGGCGATGGAGGAGGAGAAGAATGCGTCGGAGCCCTCCTCGCTCAGCCACTCGTTGTAAACGAGCACCGGCATCGTGGTGTAGCCCTCGCCGATCAGGCGGGGGGTGCCGTAATCAGCGAATGCCCGCAGGAAGATGATCGCCGCGCCGGCAAGAATCGTCGGCGTTACCAGCGGCAGGCTGACCTTCAGCACCTTCTTGAGCCCGTGATCGCCGAGGCTTTCCGCCGCCTCGCCGAGCGCTGCGTCGACCTTTTTCAGCGCACCCTTCGTATACATATAGATGTAAATGAACAGGTGCAGCGTGAAGACGACCATGATTCCGGTGAACCCGTAGATGCTGGGCAGCTGAATGCCGAGGTTTGCGAAGAACTTCGTGATGCTGCCCGCGCGGCCGAACATCAGAATCCACGAATAGGCGCCGATGAACGGCGGCGAGAACATCGATACGATGATGAGGATATTGACGACCTTGCTGCCGAAGATCTTGATGTTCGTGGTGATATAGGCCAGCGCGACGCCGATGATCGATGCGAGTATGGTGGCGACAAACGTCACCTTGACGGAGTTCCAGATCGCCTGCCGGTAGTAGTCGGTCGAAACGAACTTGACAAAGTTGGCGACCGAGAAATGACCGGGGTTATCCACGGACTGGAAAGCGTTCGTGACGAGGTGCGCGATCGGGTAGATCAGGAACAGCCCGAAGAACACGAGCGACACAACGGTCATGAAGCTCCAGAAATCGAATCGGTAGCCCTTCTTAAACATTGCTCTCGACTCCCTCCAGCAGGGTCGTCTCCGTCTGCTTGTCGAACAGGTTGATGCGCCGCGTGTTTACGCCGAGATATACCGTTTCGCCCGGCTCATGGATGCGTTCGGCACTCGACGTGTCCGCCGTCACCTCGACGTGCTCGCCGGTGCCGCAGTCCACGATATACTGGATGTATTTTCCGAGGAAGCGCTTGACCAGCACCTTGGCTTCCATGCCCTGTCCCGCATCCGCAAACACGAACTCCTCGGGGCGGATATAGACGAGCAGCTCATCGCCCTTCTTCAGCGGCTTGAGCCCCGCGACATGGATTTCAAAGCCGGTCTGGAGGCGGATGGCGGTGTCCCCGTTCGCCTGATCCAGCACCGTGCCTGAGAAGCGGTTGCTGTGCCCGATAAAGTCGGCAACGAAGGTATTATATGGACGGGAGTAAATACTCTCGGGGCTTTCAATCTGCTGAATATCGCCCTTGTTCATGACCGCGATCCGATCCGAGATGGCCAGCGCCTCCTCCTGATCGTGGGTCACGTATACGGTAGTGATACCGATCTGTTTCTGGATTTCACGGATCGCCTCGCGCATCTCGATGCGCAGCTTTGCATCGAGGTTGGAGAGCGGCTCGTCCATCAGAAGCACCTGCGGCTGCACAACGATGGCGCGCGCCAGCGCGACGCGCTGCTGCTGGCCGCCGGAGAGCTTGTTGGGATAGCGATCCTTGTACTGCGAGATCTGCACGGTTTCCATGATCTCTTCCACACGGCGCTTGATCTCGTCCTTGGGGAGCTTTTTGTTTTTCAGACCGTACTCGATGTTACGGTAGACGGTCATGTTCGGGAAGATGGCGTAGCTCTGGAACACCATGCCGAAATTGCGCTTATAGACGGGTACATTGTTGATCACCTTGTCGTCAAACGCAATGGTGCCGGCCTCAATGGAGTTAAAACCGGCGATCATGCGGAGAAGCGTTGTTTTGCCGCAGCCGCTCGGCCCAAGCAGCGTGAACAGCTCGCCGGGACGGATGTCGACGGACAGGTCGCGGATGACGACGTTGTCCTCATACGCCTTTTTAACATGGTTAATATGAATTGTGACAGCCATGAATGCACCTCTTCTCAATAGCATCCCGTCCCCGGAGGACCGGGGACGGGACAGATTTGTTTGTTGTTGGACGGGATATTAGCCGAGGCTGCTGATCAGGTCCTGCAGACGGGCCTTGAGATCGGAGTTGGCGGCAACCCAATCCACCGGGTAGTTCATCGCCGGGAGCTGATCGCTCGAGGGGACGTTGTCGAGGCCGGAGAAGGAGACATCCGGACGGACGGAGCGCATGAGGCACTCGTCGGCCAGAGCCTGCTGCACGTCGTGCGAGATGATGAAGTCAACGAACGCCTTGGCGTTGTCGAGGTTGGCGCAGTCCTTGATGATGCCCATGAAGGAGTTGCGCAGCGTGATGCCCTCCTTGGCATAGACCGGGGAGACATCGACGCCGTCACGCATGAGCTGGAGCACCAGCTCCTCGTTGGTGATACCGACGGCATATTCGCCGTTGGCAACCGCCTGCGGAACCTTGCTGGAGCTGCTGTGCATCTTCTTGTCCAGGTTGGTGAAGAAGGCCTTCACGAACTCCCAGTTGTCGTCCATGCTGTTGCCGTTCTTCTCCGCCATGGCTGCCAGCATGTTGATGACCTGCTCGCGGGCGGAAGAGGACGCGGACGGATCGACGTAGCTGATGCTGCCCTTGAGCGCCTCATTGGTCAGGGACTCCCAGCCATCGACCGTAATGCCGAGATCGGCAACCATCTGGTTGTTGACGATGATCGTGTTGACGTTGATCTGCATCGGGGTGTACATGTCCGTCTCACCGCAGTAGGACGGCAGGCACTCGGCCAGCACCGGGGAGGTGTAGGGCTGCAGATAGTCGAGCAGGCCGGCATAGATGCTGTACGAACCGCCGATCAGGACGTCGCCCTGCGGGTTGTCGGCTTCCGCCTCGATACGGGCGGCCAGCTCGCCGGTGCCGTTCGTGATGAATTCGAGGTCACAGTCGGGATACAGCTCCTCCCACAGCTCCGTCAGGACTTCCACTTCGTCCTCGCTGCCGGCGCAGTAGACAACCAGCTTGCCCGTGGGAACATAGGCCGGTTCTGCGGTCGGCTCCGCCGGGGTTTCCGGCGCGTCGGTGGCCGCCGGCTCGTTCGCCGGTTCGGCGGTCGGAGCGGGCGCGGGCGCTGCCGTGCAGGCTGCCAGCACCATCACCAACGCCAGAACGACACCGATGAGTGCAATCAGTTTCTTGTTCATAATGCTTCCTCCTACAATGATTTATTTTGTGGCAGTATACTGCGGATAGAATGCAGTGATGTCCTGTGAACGCTTGTCGCAGTGTATCAGCTGATTCAACAAATATGTTTTCTTAATGTCTATTCATAAATTTTAGTGCAAAACGCGGAGACATTCCATGTAAAATCTAAACATAATTTATGTAAAATTCTTGTAAAATGCCCCGATTTGATTCGAGAAACTGCGAAATGTTTGGAAGAGAATGGCTTGCTGCTGTGGGAAACGGGAGCGTTTTGGGGAGCGGGCAATCCGCTCCCCGGACGCTGCTGCTGCGCCGCGGCGCGCCGGTCAGCGATCCTGACGGTCGGGCTGCTGCGGGTCGCCGTCCCCCCTGCTGCCGGAGATTCTGCCGGCCGGCTGCTCCGGATCGCCGTCAGCCTTCGCATCGGTGCGGATGTCCGCAGATGCGAGCGTATTCCGGTATTGCGAGGGGGACATGCAGGTATAGGTTTTGAAGACCTTGCTGAAGTGGAACTGATCGTAAAACCCGAGCTCCTCGGCAATTTTGCTCAGCGGGATCGAGGGGTCGGCAAGGTATTCGATCGACCGGGTAATCTTCAGGTTCTGTATATAGTGGGTGATCGTTTCGCCGGTCACCTGCTTGAACAGCTTGCACAGGTAGTTCGGGCTCAGCGAGATATAGCCACTCAGGTCCTGCAATGTGACGCCTCCGCTCAGATGCGCCTTGATATATTCCTGCAGCTCGGAGACCACCGCGTTCGTCCAGGTGTGGCCGGAGGATTCGCCGTCAAAGTTCAGCTTTTGCAGCAGCAGCGAGAAGAAGGCCTGAAGATAGCTGACGATGGCCTCCGTCGAGCCGGCGCGCGGGGCGCTCTGCTCCGCGAGGATTTCGCCGATGATGAAGTTGCCGGGGATGTGCAGGTCCGAACCCCAGACCTTGCTGCGCCCGCTGTCGGAATAGACCGTATAGCTTGTACGGACGATCTCGCCCGTGATGCTGACCCACAGCATGTTCGCGCTCTGCTCCGAAAAGGCGCCCCACTGCAGCCGGTGCCGCTGCTCGCAGGGGATGATGCAGAACTGGTTTTTCGACAGGATGTAGCAGCGCTGGCCGATCTGCAGCCGGCTGTGACGATCGAGCTGGATCGCCATTTCATAGTATTTATGCGATTCAAAGGCGGTGAAGGCGTGGTGGCTTTCCGGAAGGGCGGTCTGCTGCGCAGCGTGCTCCGGGTGAAAGTTGATGTAATACTCCTCCAGATTTTCAGCCGTCAGGTTGTTGCGTATATGGGTTAACGTTTCAATAATGCCGCTTATCATATTATAGAGTATACTACTTTTTGGGTACGGAAAGTCAAGCGGCGACCCAAAATACATACATGGGGAAAGCATAAAATCCTACATGAACAACCTTGGAATCTACATGGAAACCGACCGCTGTTTTTTCTATAATGAGAAAAAATGATTCAGCTCCATATGAACGATTTGGAATCCGATGAATCTTCCTTTACAGAGCGGGGCACACCCGTTGCACCCGAGAGAGACGGCGGCGCCTGCGCCCGCCGCGTATCCTTACCAACGAATCGTATGCTATGAGCGGAGCGAACCCCTCCGCAAAAGAAAGGAACGGCAAACCATGAACCGAACGCTGCTTCAACATGTGCGCATTGTGGACGGCTCCGTCCGCCCCGGCAATCTGCTTCTCGAAAACGGAAAGATTCTGGCCGTTCTGCCGGAACGCTGCGAGGTTATGGCCGACACCGTGATGGACTGCGGCGGGCTGTACGCCTCGGCCGGCCTGATTGAAATGCACACCCACGGCGCGGGCGGCCACGACTTTATGGACGGCACGCAGGAGGCCTACAACGGCGCGTGCGACGCGCATCTGCGCCGCGGCGTGACGACGATCCTGCCCACGACCGTCGCGGCAAGCCGGGAGGAATACCACCGCACGCTGGATGCGTTCCGCACCGCCAAGGCGGCGCGCAGCGACAGGCAATGCCTGCTCGGCATGCACTTTGAGGGGCCGTATTTCCCCGTGCAGCGGGCGGGCGGCATGGACCTGCGCTATATCAGCGAGCCGATCCGCGAGACCTACATGGACCTGATCGAGTACGCGGATGGCAGCATCGCGCGCTGGACCGCGGCGCCGGAGCTGCCCGGGGCGGACCAATTTGCGGAGGAGTGCGTGAAGAACGGCATTCTGCCTTCGATCGGCCATACCGACGCGACCATCCGCGATGTGCGCCGCGCGATTGAGCATGGCTTTTGCCATGTGACGCACCTGTACTCCGACATGTCCACCATTACCCGCGAGAGCGGCTTTCGCGTGCTGGGCGTGCTAGAAAGCGCCTACACGCTCAAAGAGCTTTGGGTGGAGGTGATCGCGGATGGGTGCCACCTGCCGCCGGATCTGATGAAGATGATCTATTCGTTCATCGGCCCCGAACGGCTGCAGCTCTGCTCGGACTCCATCCGGCCCGCCGGTACGGACGCCAAGGAGGTCATCGTCGGCAGCCTGGAGAACGGGATTCGCGGCATCATTGAGGATGGCGTGGCCAAGTTCCTTGACCGCACCGCATTCCTCGGCAGCATCCAGCTCGGCATGGATCTGGTGCGGACGATGTATCAAAAGGTGGGTGCGGCGCTGCCGGACGCCATCCGCATGATG
>JAQXRK010000143.1 GCA_029218485.1 bacterium
GCATCGCAGAGAAGAGCGAGCAATCGCCCACAGCGCTGCTGCTCGTCCCCATCATCGCCCAGAGCGATGCGGTCGGCGCGGTCATCCTGTTTTCGCTCGAGTCGCAGGCCGTCATTGGCGAGCCGGAGAGCAAGACCTGCCAGACCATCGCCGCATTTCTGGCGCGGCAGATGGAGGCATAGTCCCGTTCTGCGGAACGCCCCATGCGGCGCCCGAACGATTGCCGGGTCTCCATTGGAAAGCCGCCCGGCAGGCCGGAGCCTGATTGAACGGCATTTCAAAGATGATAAAAGCAGCGGAATTCACAAGAATTCCGCTGCTTTGTTTGTTGTCCGATCGCCGTGAATATCTCGGCTATGCACTCACGCCGGCCTGCCGGATCGCCGTAAGCGGCGTGCCGCCCATCATCAGGCCCATCTCCTCAACGCTTGTCTCGGATGGCGTAACAATGCCCATGATCTGTCCCTCATACATGACCGCGATGCGGTCGGAGAGCTTCAGCACCTCCTCCAGCTCAGTCGAAACCAGCAGAACACCGATACCATTGTCCCGTTGTTCCATGATCTTTTTGTGGATATACTCGATCGCGCCGACGTCTAACCCGCGTGTCGGATGCATTGCGATCAGCAGCTCTGGTTCCCGGCTGATCTCACGCGCGACGATCACCTTTTGCTGGTTTCCTCCGGAAAGGTTCTGCGCCAGCTCAAACCGGCCCGGCGTCTTGACGCCGAAGTCGGTGATCAGCTTCTCACTGTATGCGTCAACACGCTTCCAGTCCACCATGCCAAGTGCACCGAACTCACGCTTGTAATAATCCTGCAGAATGAAATTCTCACGCAGCGGCATCGGCATGACCAGACCGGTTTTTTGCCGGTCCTGCGGGATATGCGATACGCCATGCTCCATGATCTCCCTGGTGCTGCAATGCAACAGATCCATCTGCCCATACATAGCTTTTCCGCTATTGGCACGGCGCATGCCCGTCAGGCACTCCACCAGCTCGGATTGTCCATTGCCATCGACGCCTGCAATGCCGAGAATTTCGCCCGCATGCACGGTCAGGTTCACATTGTCGAGCAGATTCACCTCCGAATCCTTGCGGCGGAGCGTCAGCCCTTCGACTGCGAGGATCGGCTTGCCCGCCTGCTGCTGCTTTCGCTCCACGCTGAAGTTGACCTCACGGCCAACCATCAGACGTGCCAGATCGTTGACGGAGCAATCCTCGATATTGTAGGTGCCGCAGGTGCGCCCCATGCGCAGTACGGTCACCCGGTTGCTGATCTCCTTAACTTCGTTCAGCTTATGGCTGATAAACAGCACCGTGAAGCCCGCATCGGTCAGGCTGTGAATCATATTGAACAGCTCCTCCGTCTCCTGCGGCGTGAGCACAGCCGTCGGTTCGTCCAGGATCAGGATGCGCGCGCCGCGTGATAGCGCCTTGACAATCTCCACGCGTTGCCGTTCACCGACCGACAAATCGCCCACCTTAGCATACGGATCGAGGTTCAGATTGTACTTGGTAGCGATTTGTGCAATTCGATCTGCCGCTGTTTTCAAATCCAGCCGCAGGCCACCCGCGTCATGCGCGCCGATGAGGCAGTTTTCCACCACACTCATCGTCGGCACAAGCATAAAGTGCTGGTGCACCATGCCGATGCCCATCGCCATTGCGTCCTTGGCGGAAGCAAACGAAACCGGCTTGCCCTCGATCAAAATTTCTCCGGCCGTCGGTTTGTACAGGCCGCAAAGCACATTCATGAGCGTGCTCTTGCCCGCTCCATTTTCACCGAGGAGCGTATGCACCTCTCCCTGCTCCACAGTCAGACAGACATCCGCATTGGCCAAAACACCCGGAAATTGCTTGTAGATATGCCGCATTTCCAAAATCGTTGCCATTTGCCGCACCTCACCCTCTCTTGTACGGCTTGCCGAGCGCGGCCGGCGCCACGGCGCTGCGCGCAAATATGGCCAGCGCGATCACAGTAAGCACATACGGAATCATCGTCAGGAAATTATATGGAATATTGGAACCGGTCACCATCAGAATATTGGCAAGCACGTTGCCGCCCATAAAGATCATCGCAGCGGCCATGATGCCGGTCGGCTTATACCGGCCAAAGATGACGGCTGCCAGAGCGATGTATCCGCGGCCGGAGACCATTTCCTCGGAGAACGAGTTCAACAGGCCGGTGGATAAAAATGCGCCGCCCATGGCTATGATGGCGCTGCCGACGATCGCAGCGAGATACTGCGTTCTTGCCACATTGATGCCGAGCGTGTCGGACACCTTGGGGTTCTCACCGACGGAGCGCAGGTTGAGACCGGATTGCGTGCGGAATAAATAGTATGAGATGATAGGCACGAGCAGAAATGCGATGTATACGATGGGTTTCTGCTGAAAGAACGCCTCGCCGATGATCGGGATGTCTTTGAGAATGGGAATGGCGAGCACATCAAACGTATCGATGGCGGCGTTGTTCGTCGCAACACCGAATATAATGCGGTACAGCGTTGCAGAAAGGCCTGAGCCAAGCACGTTGATCGCCGCGCCGACAACCGTCTGGTTGGCGCGCAGCGTCACGGTCAGCAGTGCAAACAGTGCACCGATCAGTGCGCCTGAAACGATGGCGCACAGCAGGCCGAGCCACACATTCCCCAGATAGAAGGAACCCACGACCGCTACGAGCGTTGCGATCAGCATCGTGCCCTCCGCGCCAATGTTGAGCAGCCCCGCGCGGTTGATGAGCAGCAGGCCGAGTCCCGCCAGCAAAATCGGCGTTGCCATGCGGATATCGGAAGCCAGATAGCTGCCGATCATTTGTACCAGATCCATCTTCAGCCCTCCTTTCCTTCCACCGCTACGCTTCTTTGTTCCATCGCCGCTTTCTTGAGACGGTGCTCATTCCAAATCTCCAGCAGCATCTGGCTGGCGACTACAGCGATGATGACCAATGCCTGCATAACGGCCACAATGGAATTGGGCACCTTTGCCCGCATCTGCATGCGCGTACCGCCCGCCCGGAATGCACCGAACAGCAGCGCGCCGAACACGATACCAAGCGGCGAGTTCATGCCGATCAATGCGACGGCTATGCCATCGAACCCGTAACCGGGCGAGAACAGCGGGAACAGCCGACCCTGCACGCCCATAATCTCGCTGGCGCCCGCAAGGCCCGCCAAACCGCCGGCGAGAAAGGTAACGAGCAGAATATTGCGATCGGTATTGATGCCCGAATAGAGCGCTGCCTGACTGTTCAGGCCGGAAACGCGCACCTCGTATCCCTTTTTGCTGCGCCACAAAAACGCCCAGAACAAAAAGACAAACAACAGGCTGACCACGAATCCCCAGTGCGCCCTGGTGCCCGGAATGATGGGGCCGAACGTCGCAGTGGCAAGCAGCGGGCTGGTTTGGCAGTTGATCCCGGGCGGTTCGATCATCGGGCCGTTGACCATGAATTCGATGAAATTGATGGCAATGGTATTGAGCATGACGGTGGTAATGATCTCCGATGCGCCGAAACGTACCTTCAGCCAGCCTGCAAGAAGGCACCATAGACCACCGCCGATAAACCCCGCCGCAATACACAGCGGTATGTGCAGTACTGCGGGTAAATTTTCCAAATAAATGCCGGCGGCTGCTGCGAACAGCGCGCCCATATACATCTGGCCCTCCATGCCGAGATTCGTCAGGCCGCAGCGGTTTGCCAGTGCATAGCTCATGCCGGTGAACAGCAGCGGCGTCATTTTTACAAGCGTCTCAGCAAAATCGTTTGTACTGCCGAACGCGCCCTCAAGAAGCGCCGCAAACGCCTTGAGCGGATTGATATCCATCAGCGCGATCAGGATCATGCCGAGCACAAGCGCAATCACAATGGCGGAGCCGGAGACGATCAACTGCTGAAACAAGCGTTCCAGCATCGCCTTCGTCTTTACGGAATCGATTTTCTTCATGCCTGCTATTACCTGCTTTCCATTCCTGTATGCATCCCAAAAGCCGGGGCGCCGGTCTCTCACGCGGCGCCCCACATCCAGTATCAATGCGGAACGCAGGAAGATCAATAATCGCCGAGCTTTCCTGCGTACAGATCTTCAATAAACTTCTCGATGGCGTCTACCTTCTCCTTTGGCAGTTTCTCATCCCAGCCATGCCAGTCGGACACCAGCGTGCCGTTGTCTCCGAGATCGTAGATAACCATGCCATTTTTCCAGGTCCCGTTGAGGATGGACTCAAACACATCGACATAGATGGCCGGATAGTTGCGCATGACGGACAGCACGATGGCGCCCGGTGCGAGCGAATACTGATCGCCATTGAAACCAAGCGCATAAACGCCCTTTTCCTCTGCCGCGAGCAGGCAGCCGATCTGCGCGCTGTTGGCGGATGCGGAAATCACATCGTATCCCTGACTAATATAGGAGAGCGCGATCTCCTTGCCCTTATCCTGGTCGGTCAGCGTACCGAGATAGTCGGTCGTGGCCAGTGCATCGGGATTGGTCAGGTGCACGCCCTCCTCGATGCCGGAAACGATATCCGTAATCGCGGGGATGTCCTGGCCGCCAAGGAACACAACCTTATCCGTTTCGGTCAAAATGCCCATGATACCGCCAATAACGATGCCCATATTGACCGGGCCGACATAGGCGAGGTTCGGAATATCCGGAATGTTAACTTCCGCGCCGTCCTCTACTTTGAAGCCATAGGACAGGCAGAACATCGTATCGGGGTATGTTGCTGCCAGCTCGGTCACGTTGGATTCAAACTGCGAACCATGAACGATGACCAAGTCATACTTGTCGTCACCATACATGCGGATATAGCCGCTCATATCGGAAACGGCAATATTTTCAATGTATTCGAGTTCCGTACCGTATTTCTCCGAGATGGCCTTTACGGACTCGTAACAGATCTGATTCCAGCCGTTATCTGTGATAACACCGGATAGCAGAGCGACAACCTTCATGTCCTTCTCTTCGCCCGCCTGATCCTTCGGAGACGAGGCGCAGCCAATCAAGGCAAAAGCCAGGATCGCTGCGAGCAACAGAGCCAAAACTTTCTTCATTTGTTTACTTCCTCCTTTTGCTTTTCTGCAAACAAACGAAACCGTCTGTTTGCTATCCAACGTCCTCAGACGATAGGATTTGTAAAGAGCCGCCACCGGAAGTCGTGCATATGTCCGTTTCTGCCCCGGGAAATGCCGAAATTTCTGAAAGTCGCCCTATAGCGCTTTCCCGTTTTGTTCAGTTTGTTGTTTCAATTGGTTCTTTCGTCAGAAATCTAATTTTTGTTTGATTATAACGTTTTTATATAATATAGCATGCCCGATCGATAATAGCAAGCGCAAATTCATATGGGTCCTGCAAATAAAAAACGGAAGAGTCCGAAAACTCTTCCGTTCCAATGGTAACCGGGATGCGTCGTTATGCCTCGCCGACCATGGTCAGGCCGGCCTTCTCGATCGCATTGATGATCGGGATGTAGCCCGTGCAGCGGCACAGGTTGCCAGCAATCGCTTCACGGATCTCATCACGCGTTGGATGCGGGTTCTTTTGGAGCAGCGCATAGGCGCTCATCAGGAAGCCCGGCGTGCAGAAACCGCACTGCACCGCATCGCCCTCGACGAAGCAGCGCTGCAGAATGCTGCCAATCTCGGTTTCGGACAGGCCCTCCACGGTC
>JAQXRK010000144.1 GCA_029218485.1 bacterium
ATACGCCAACGCCTCCTTCCCTGTCAGTCGCGGAACAGCAGCCCCGCGAGCACAATGCCCACCACAATCAGCAGCGTGTACGCCGCCCAGAAATAGAACAGACTGAAAGGCATCCCGAGCACGAACGGCTCGAGCCGCTGCCCGATCATGCCGACCGGCCAGTTCACCAGCGCAAAGCACAAGAGCCATCCGACCAGGCCGCAGATCTGCTTGCTTCTCCTTGTTTTCAGCATGGTTATTCCTCCCATTCTCCGGCGTGCGCAGGCCGCCGGAACGGCGGCATCGCAACCCTGTCGCTGCGTTTTGCTACGATGGAGATTAGCATAGCACCGCTGCGACGCATTGTCAAGCTAAAGTGCTAAAATATTATATATTTTTTTGAACGGGCCGACGTGCAATCCGGGCAGGGGCAGGGGAAGCGGCCGCACGGGCGGGGAAGGGGCTTTGGAAGGTTGGCAGGAAATGCGGCTTTACAGAACGATGGGGGTGGGGGAAGAGGGACGATCAGAGCGTAACCGCGGGCGGTCCCGCCGCATGAACCGGGCGTATTGTGCGCCGCGGCGGGAAGGAGGTCATGGCGATTCCATTCTTTATGCGGTGTGATTTGGGGGTGTCAAGCGCCGCGGCGAAAAGGGTGTCATGGCGATTCCATTCTTCATGCGGTGTTATTTGGGCGTATTGTGCGCCGCGGCGGGAAGGGATCAAGGTGGTTCAGTTTTCATGCGGTGTTATTCGGGCGTGTCAAGCGCCGCGGTGGGGGTATCGCGGCCGGACTTTTCGCGGGCGGGCTTTGCGGCCGCGCGCACGCGGGAGCGGATGTAGGCCTCCACATCGGCCGCGGGGATGCCGAGCGCAAGCGAGAATTCCCCGTACAGGAGCGATTCGGCGCGCTTCATGTAGTTTTCGTCGATCTGGCCGATGCGCAGGTTCTGCTGCCGGCGGGAGCGGTTTCTTGCATAGATGGACATGACCAGCTCGATCAAATCGGCGCAGTCGTGCGACCGGAGCGCCTCCGCATAGCGCACCTTGAGGTCCTGTATGCGCTCGCCGTGGTGCGCGTCGGTGCGGATCGTCGGGATGAGGTCGATCAGCCGTTCGGCCTCCTCGCGCGTGATGATCGGGCGCATAAACACATTGGCATCGACCGGCACGAGGATTTCGCCGGTTTCATTGACCGGCGTCAGCGTATAGTACTGCCGTTCCTCGCCGCGCGCGCAGAACGACGGCACGGCGATCTCCCTGACGCGGCAGATCCCCATGGCGCCATAGACGATGTATTGACCGACCTCGAACATGTTCGACCCTCCCCAAAATCAGAATACGGAAATGCAAAAGCAGCGCGGGCCGCAACTGGACTTACGTCTGTTACAAACCGCACGCTGCATTCCAATTATAGCATGATTTTTGGGGAAAATGTAAGCAAAAAACGGATGGGGAACGGCGAAAAATGCGGGGGGAGGGCGCCGGATCAGGCGATGCAAAACAGGGCTTTCGCGTTCTCCATCGTTGCGGCGGCGATCCGTTCGACCGGTTCCGGCCGCACCGAGGCGAGCACCTCGAGCGTGCGGAAGGTCAGGCGCGGGTCGTTGCGCTTGCCGCGGAACGGCTCCGGCGTCATGTAGGGACAGTCCGTCTCGAGCAGCAGCCGGTCGAGCGGCAGGCGCGCCGCGATCTCGCGCCGGTTCACCGCGTTTTTGAACGTGAGCGCACCGCCGAAGGCGATGTACAGCCCATCGTCGATGCACTCCCGCGCGGTTTCATAGCTGCCGGAAAAGCAGTGCATCACGCCCGTGAGCCGGCCGCGGTAGGCGCGAAGCATGTCCATGCAGTCGCCATGCGCCTCGCGGTCGTGCACGAGGATCGGCTTGCGGTGCGAAATGGCGATCTCGATCTGCTCTGCAAACACGCGCTTCTGCACATCGCGCGGCGAAAAATCGTAATGATAGTCGAGCCCGATCTCGCCGACGGCCACGCAGCGCGGATGGGCGAGCGCGCGCACAAGGTGATCGGCCGTGCCGGCCGTCCATTCCGACGCGCTGTGCGGGTGAACGCCGGCGCTTGCATAGACGAACGGGTACGCCTCCGAGAGCGCGGCCACGGCGTCAAAGCCCGCTTCATCGCAGCAGGCCTCGAGCACATAGCGGATGCCGGCCTCCGGCAGCGCCGCGAGCAGCGCGTCCCGGTCCGCATCGAACCGCTCATCGAGCAGGTGGGCATGGGTGTCAAAGAGTTCCATCGGTATCGGTGCCTGCCGTGCAGGGCTCTCCCTCTGTTGAAAAATGTGCCGGATAACCGGCTTTGTCTCGGTTTGGGCGTGGGCGGGAATGCCGCACGCATTCGTCGGTTGGGGCGAGGTCAAAGAATCGCCGCGCATTCGCCGGCTCGGGGCGGGGTGAAGAATGCCGCGCGCATCTGTTGGTTTGGGCGGGGCGGGGGCGACCATCGCGCGCCGGTGCGCGTCAGAGCCGGTCGGCGAGGAACGTCAGCGAGAAGGTGAAGAACACGAGGATCGTGCTCGCATCGGTAATGGTCGTGATCAGCGGGGCGGACATGAGCGCCGGGTCCATGTGCAGCTTCTTGGCGGCGATCGGCAGCAGACAGCCGAGCGATTTGGCGATGAAGAGCGTGCAGATGAGCGTGAGCGAGACGACGGCCGCTACATCCGCCTCGCCGTACTGGAGCCAGATGCGCAGGAAGTTGACCGCCGCGAGCACCGTGCCGCACAGCAGCGAGACACGCGCCTCCTTCCACCAGACGGTCAGCACATCGCCAAGGTCGATCTCGCCGAGCGCAAGCCCGCGGATGACGATGGTCGAGGCCTGCGAGCCGCCGTTGCCGCCGGTGCCCATCAGCATCGGGATGAATGAAACGAGCAGCGGCAGCGAGGCGATGGCGGCCTCATAGTGCTCGAGCAGCGCGCCGGAGATCATGGCGGAGAACATGAGCACGATCAGCCACACGATGCGGTTCTTGGCGAGCGTGAACACGGGCGTCTTGAGATAGGTCTCCTCGGACGGCGCCATACCGGCCATCAGCTCGAAGTCCTCGGTGTTCTCCTCCTGGATGACGTCGACCGCGTCGTCGATGGTGATGATGCCCACGAGCCGGTCCTCGTTATCGACCACCGGCATGGCCAGAAGGTCGTAGTGGGTGAACATCTGCGCGATGATCTCCTCGTCGTCGTGCGTGTGCACAAACTGCACGTTATCGTCCATGATGTCGGTGATGGGCGTGTCCGGGTCCGAGAGGACGAGCTGCCGGAGCGAGACCTCGCCCTGCAGCTTGCGGTCGGGGGAGGCGACGTAGCACAGCTCGATGGTCTCCTTGTCCACGCCGTCGCGGCGGATGACGGCCAGCGCGTCCGCAACGGTCATGCCGCGCTTGAGGCAGACGTATTCGTTCGTCATCAGGCTGCCCGCGCTGTCGTCCGGGTACTGCAGGTATTGGTTGATAAGCTTTCGGTTTTCGGGCGAGGAGTTGCGCATAACGCGCTGCACAACATTGGCCGGCATCTCCTCGATCAGGTCGACGCAGTCGTCGAGGAACATGTCGTCCAGAATGATTTTCAATTCGACATCGGTGATGGCTTCGATAATTTTCTGCTGGATATCGGTATCCATGTACGAAAAGGTTTCCGCCGCGCTCTCCTTCGGGAGCAGGCGGAACAGGCGGAGCATCAGCTCGCGATCCTCGATTTCGGAAAACAGATCGGCGATATCGGCAACGTGCAGGTCATCGAGCAGGTGGCGCAGCTCGCTGTAGCGGCGCTCCTGCAGCAGCAAAAGAACACGATCGATCATAGGCATGCCTCCTGATTCAGTCAGGGACGGCACACGCACTGATACGCGAACGCCGTCCGATGGATATGTTGATTGGCGCATTTGGGACTAGGTCCGGCGTCCATATCGGTTCTCCTTTCATTTTGGTAGACGCGGAGCGAAAACATGTAAAAACGTTCCTCTCCCACGCATTTACATTACCACAAAATGCGCCGAAATTCAAGTCTTGTTCCAAAGGAATGCAGGGTGTATAGAAAATGGCGGGAGGTGTGAAGAACGGAATGAAAACGGATATGACGGCGCGCATGAGCGCGTTTGCGCGCGGGTACTATGCTTCTCTGGCGGGCGCGGAGGCGGTCTATGCCGACGGCGCTGCGCGGCTGCTGCTCTCGCCGGAGGAATGGGAGGCGATGGAGCAGAGCCTGTATGACGGCGCTGCGTTTTTCGGCGCGGACGGAGCGGGGGAACGGCAGGCGGTCGTCGGGCGGATCTTGCTCGGCCAGCTGGCGGCGACGCCGGTGTACCGCGCGGCGTTCATCGAGCGGGCGCTGCGGGGGGAGGCGCGGCTCGGGACGCGGCAGTACGCGATCCTCGGGTGCGGGCTGGACGGGTTTTCCGCCTGCAGGCCGCCGTGGGCGGCGGACATCCGTGTGTTTGCGCTTGACCGGGCGGAGGTGCTGGAGGATCGCGCGGAGCGGCTCCGGCGCGCGGGCGTGCCCGAGGACGCGGAGACGCGCGTGCCGGCCGAGCTGCTCTCGCAGGACCCGCTTGCCCCGCTGCTCGACTGCCCGTCGTTCGACCGCACGGCGCGGTGCTTTTTCAGCCTGGCGGGCGTGCTGCAATATCTGCCGCACGACGCGGCGGAGCGACTGTTTGCCGGCATTGGGCGGCTGGCGGCGGGCACGGCGGTCGCGTTCGACTGCCCGATGGCGCACGGCGCGGCGGACGCCGGGCGGGAACGGCGCGCAGCGATGGCGGCGGCTGCGGGCACGCCCATGCGCGAGGAATGGACCTGCCGCTCGCTCGAGGCTGCGCTGGAGCGGGCGGGCCTGCTGATCCATGAATACTGCGCGCCGAAGCAGATCGAGGCGCAGTTCGGCAGCAAAAAAGCCGCGCCCGACCGGCGGCTGCCGGCGGAGAGCGGCGTATCCCTTGTGCTGGCGGTGAAGAGACCGCAGTGAGGCGCGGAACTGAGGCCGGCCGCCTTGCCGGCGGCCGGGGAGAAGGACAGGCCGGTTTGCAGCCCGTGCGGCACGAAACCGGCCGCTTTTGCATGGCGGTGGGTATTGCGGCCTTGCGCCGTGCTCAGAAAACGAGCAGGAACAGGATGGGCAGGAAGATCGCGGGCAGATAGTTGGCGAGCTTCAGCTTGGTGATGCCGAGCATGTTCAGCCCGATGCCGATGATGAGCAGCGACCCCACGCACGTCATCTCCGCAACGACCGCGTCCGAGAGCACCGGCGCGACGACCTGCGCCAGCAGCGTGATCGAGCCCTGATAGACGAACACGGCGACGGCGGAGAGCAGCACGCCCGCGCCGAGCGTCGAGGCGAACACCATCGAGGAGATGCCGTCGAGCAGGGACTTGGCGAACAGCGTGCTGTGGTCGCCGGCGAGGCCGCTCTGCAGCGAGCCGACGACGGCCATGGCGCCCACGCAGAACAGCAGCGTGGCCGACACAAACCCCTCGGCGAAGGAGCCGCCCTTACTGTTCTTGGAGAACGCGGCCTGCGCGCGGTCACCGAGGCGGTTGAGCCCCCGGTCGATGTCGATCCATGAGCCGAGCGCCGCGCCGACGACGATGGAGAGCACGGCCACGAGCGTGTTCTGCCCCTCGAGCGCGCCGCTGATGCCGATGTACACCACGGCGAGGCCGACGCCGCCCATGATCGTGGAGGAAATGCGCTCCGGCAGACCCTTCTTGAGCAGGAGGCCGAGACAGCCGCCGGCGAGGATCGCCGCGGCGTTGACGATAGTACCAAGCATTTGTTTCTCTTTCTTCTCTTACGGTTTCCGCTCCTCTCTCCGGGGGAGAGAAACCAGGGCGGCCCCGGGATAGGGACAGGGGGAGGAAAGCCATTCCCTTCCTCCCCCATTCGCTGTCATGTTGTTGTCTGCCTGCCCGCACAATGCGGACGGGCGGGCGTTATACGCGCTTGACGCCGAGCGTTACGGTTTCGCCGTTGATGTTCCACTCCTTGACGTATCCGACCGGCGTGCCGGCGATCAGGGCGTCGCCGAGCACATCGGCAAGCACTGCCGAGCCGAACTTGCCGAGGATGCGCCGGATCTTCTCGCTGCCGGTATGGCTGAGCACGATGTGGTCGGCCACCTCAAAGCCCGCCTCCTTGCGCATGGTCTGCACCTTGGAGACGATCTCGCGCACGAAGCCCTCCTCGATGAGCTCCTCGGTCAGGTTCGTATCGAGCACGACGGTCAGGCCATGGTCGCTCTCGCTGACGAGGCCCGCCTTCTGCTGCGTGAAGATCTGCACATCCGCCTCGGCAAGCTCGACCTCCACGCCGTCGAGCACGGTGCGGTACACGCCGTTCTCGCGGATGGCGCTGACGACCGCGTCGCCCACGCCTTCGGCGGCGAGGTGCTTGCTGATCGCGCCGAGGTGCTTGCCGTAGCGCGGCCCGAGCGTTCGAAGCTGCGGCTTGACCTGATAGGACAGCAGGTTCGACACATCGGGGATGCACTCGACCGCCTTGACGTTCAGCTCCTCCGCGATGATGGACAAAAAGCCCTCGGAGAGCGGCGCGCCCTGCACGTACAGCTTCGGCAGCGGCTGGCGGATCTTCTGGTTCGCGGTGCTGCGCGCGCTGCGGCTGAGCGTCACGATGTCGAGCACGCGCTCCATGTTCTCCTCGAGCTCGGCGTCCACAAAGCTCGCGTCATACGCCGGGAAGTCGCACAGGTGCACGGAGAGCGGCGCCTGCGCATCGACCGTGCGCACGATGTTCTGATAGATGCTCTCGGTCATGAACGGCAGGAACGGCGCGCTGATGAGCGTGAGCGTCTTGAGCGCGGTATAGAGCGTCATGTAGGCCGCTTCCTTGTCCGGCGTCATGTCCTTGCCCCAGTAGCGCTCGCGGCAGCGGCGCACATACCAGTTGGACAGCTCGTCCACAAACCGCTGCAGGGCGCGGCCCGCCTCGGTGATGCGCAGCGCCTCGAGGTGCTCGTCCACCGTTTTGACGAGGGTGTTGAGCCTCGAGAGCAGGAACCGGTCCATCTCGGAGAGGTTCTCGCGCACGAGGGTGTGCTTTGTCGGGTCGAACCCGTCGATATCGGCATACAGCACATAGAACGCATAGGTGTTCCAGAACGTGCCCATGAACTTCCGCTGCGCTTCGGAAACGGCGTCCGCGCTGAAGCGGCTCGGCAGCCACGGCATGGAGCCGGTGTAGAAGTACCAGCGCACCGCATCCGCGCCCTGCTTGTCGAGCACCGACCATGGATCGACCACGTTGCCGAGGTGCTTACTCATCTTGCGGCCGTCCTTGTCCTGCACATGGCCGAGCACCAGACAGTTCTGGAACGACGGCACATCGAACAGGCAGGTCGAGATGGCCAGCAGCGTATAGAACCAGCCGCGCGTCTGGTCGATGGCCTCGCTGATGAAGTCGGCCGGATAGCGGCGCTCGAACGCTTCCTTGTTTTCAAACGGATAGTGCCACTGCGCAAACGGCATGGAGCCGGAGTCGAACCAGCAGTCGAGCACGGCGCTCTCGCGCTTCATGACCCTGCCGCATTCGGGGCAGATGACCTCGACCTGATCGATATAGGGCTTGTGCAGCTCGATATCGTCCGGACAGTTGCGGCTCATGGCCTTCAGCTCGGCGCGGCTGCCGATGACATGGGTGTGGCCGCACTCGCACGTCCAGACCGGCAGCGGCGTGCCCCAGTAGCGCTCGCGGCTGATGCCCCAGTCGATAACGTTCTCAAGGAAGTTGCCCATGCGGCCCTCCTTGATGGTCTCGGGGATCCAGTTGATCGAGCGGTTGAACGCGATCAGCTTGTCCTTGACCGCGGTCATCTTGATGAACCAGCTCTCGCGGGCATAGTAGATCAGCGGCGTGTCGCAGCGCCAGCAGAACGGATAGCTGTGCTCAAACGGCAGCGCGGCAAACAGCTTGCCGCTCTCCTCGAGCGCGGCAAGGATCGGCTTGTCGGCCTCCTTGACGAACAGGCCGTCCCACGGCGTGCCGCCGCACAGGTGGCCGCTCGTATCGACGAGCTGCAGGAACGGCAGCTCCCATTCCCGGCCGACGCGGCTGTCGTCCTCGCCGAACGCGGGCGCGATGTGGACGACGCCCGTACCATCGGTCAGGGTGACATAATCGTCGGAGACGACGCGGTAGCCCTTCCTGCCGCCGAAGCTGACCGGCAGGTCGAACAGCGGCTCATATTCCGTGCCGACGAGCGCGCTGCCGTCGAACCGGCTGAGGATCTCCGCATCCTCGCCCAGCACGGAGGCGACGAGCGCTTCCGCCATGATGTAGACGCGGTTGTCCGCGGCGCGCACGCGCACATACGTTTCGTTGGCGTTCACGCACAGCGCAACGTTCGAGGGCAGCGTCCACGGCGTGGTCGTCCACGCGAGGATGGCGACGTCCGGCTCGTCCTTCAGGAAGAAGCGCGCGATGGCGGACGTCTCCTTCACGTCCTTATAGCCCTGTGCGACCTCATGGCTCGAGAGCGCGGTGCCGCAGCGCGGGCAGTACGGGACGATCTTATAGCCCTTGTAGAGCAGGCCCTTCTCGTAGATGGTCTTGAGCGCCCACCACTCGGACTCGATATAGTTGTCGTCGTAGGTGACGTACGGGTCCTCCATATCCGCCCAGTAGCCCACGCGGTCGGACATGTGCTCCCACTCGCTCTTGTATTTCCAGACGGATTTTTTGCACTCCTTGATGAACGGCTCGACGCCGTATTCCTCGATCTGCTCCTTGCCGTCGAGCCCCAGCAGCTTTTCCACCTCCAGCTCGACCGGCAGGCCATGCGTGTCCCAGCCCGCCTTGCGCAGCACATCGTAGCCCTTCATCGTGCGGTAGCGCGGGATGATGTCCTTGATGCAGCGGGTGAGGATATGGCCGATATGCGGCTTGCCGTTCGCCGTCGGCGGGCCGTCGTAGAACGTATAGGCGGGCGCGCCCTTGCGCAGCTCGACGCTCTTTTCAAACACCCGGTTTTCCTTCCAGAATGCCAGCACTTCCTTTTCGCGCGGCAGGAAGTTGAGGTCGGTTTCTACCTTTTTGTACATGATGTCCATCCTTTCTTACGTTTCCAGACAAAAAAACCGTCCCGCATGTGTTCGGGACGGAATGATTCCGCGGTACCACCCGAGTTGGCATGGCGCTGCATGCCCGCTCCAAGCTCCCTGTAACGTGAGAACCACGTCGCCGCTTACGCAGGGCGAAACCGCCCCTTCACCGGCGCGCTCACGGGTGATGTTCCGGCAGGGCCTCCCACCGCCGCCTTGCACCAAATGGCGGCTCTCTCCGGGTGGGCGCATGCCCGCGTACTGTCCCGATCAACGCTTTCCCAAGCATTATATCGGGTTTGCCCGCGTTTGTAAAGCGCCCGGCGCGCGCTCAGCCCCGTTTCCGGCAAAAAAATTGCCGCGCCGGGCCGGTGCGGGACAGAGGATTGTAGTATGGGAGCGCGTGCGATTAGAGAGGGGGGGTGCGGGACGGCGCTCCGCGTGGGCATGGGAACGGGCGCGGCTGGAGAGGGGGCGGGATGCAGCATGGCGCTCTGCATAGGCACGGGAACGGGCGCGGGTCGTGGGGGAACCGTTGGCGGTTGGATTGGAAACGGGCTTGCGGCTGCGTGATGGCGCTCTGCGTAGGCACGGGAGCGGGCGCGGGTGAAGAGGGGGGCAGGACGGCGCTCCGCATGGGCATGGAAGCGGGCGCGGCTGAAGAGGGAGCGGTTGCGATTGCGGGCGCGGTTGCAGCTTGCGGGCGCGGGTCGCGGGGGAACCGGCGGGGCGACGGAAAAGCCGCCCGAAACCGGGCGGCTTGTCCACAGGGTAGGATGGGATTGGGGGGATAGCTATTTCATCAGCAGCAGCGGCGTCTTCTTCCATTTGATGCGCCCTTGCCCCGCGAGCGACAACACCGTGTCGCGCAGCGTGGTGCGCATATCGCGCGCATGGTAGCCCAGATCGCGCCGGGCCTTCGCGCAGGAGAAGCGGCCGTTGGCTGTTAATGTAAACAGGGAGTAGCGCGTAAACAGCGGCGCCTCGCCGCGGATGCGGTAAAACAGCTCCGCGAACGGCGCGGACAGGCGCGCCAGCCACATCGGCAGGATGGTGGAGATCTTTTTGCGCCCGGTGATCTCATGTAGCATGGCGAGCAGGCGCTTGATGTCGAAATAGCCGCCGCCCAGGATATAGCATTCGCCCCGGTGGCCGCGCTCGGCCGCGGAGATCGTGCCCTCGGCGACGTCCCGCACATCCACAAAGTCGTAGCCGCCCTCCACACAGGCGACCAGGCTGCCGTTGAGATAGCTCTCGATCAGCTGGGTCATGTGTCCCCTGCCGTAATCGTTCGGGCCGATGATGCCAGAGGGCTGGACCACGGTGGCGTTGAGCCCGCTGTGCGCCGCGTCCAGCACGAGCTGCGTGGCCGCCGCCTTGGACTTTGCATAGGCGCCCTCCACGCTGTCGGGCGAGAACGCATGCACCTCGGTCATCGTGACGCCCTGCGGCTGCTCGGGAATGGCGTGGACGGAGCTGATGTACACCAGCTTTTTCACGCTGTGCTCGCGGCAGAGGGCGATGACGTTCCGCGTGCCGCCGACATTGACCTCCTCCACCTGCTTGAGATGGTAGGAACCGATGTTGATGAGCCCGGCCGTGTGGATGAGGATCACATCCGTATCCGGCGCGACGCCGTAAAAGAGCGGCTCCATCGTCTCCGGCCTGCGCACATCGCCGCGCACGATCGAGATGCCCGTGCCATAGAGCATTGTCACATCCTCGTTCTCGCGCGCGAGCCCGCGCACCTGTTCGCCGCGGTCGAGCAGGAGCCGCGCAATGTTGTTGCCGACATGGCCGCCCACGCCGGTGATGATAAACAGCCTATTTGGCACGATTGCCGCCTCCTTTGCGCGCGTCCGGATACTGGTTCGGATGTATGCCGCCTGAAAAATTCTCGATCCCCGAAACGGGTTCCCGTACAAAAGGATGATAATACCGACTGCTCTTTGGGATGGGGGGAAAACGGGGTACGGCGTTCTGCACGCCGTATGGACGGAAACCCGCTCCGGTTATCTTTAGCATACCGGAAAATTGTTAAAAAACCATTACGCGAGTTCGTCAATTCTGCGACATTTTTGTGGAGAGGAGAGCGCGGTGAGGAGGTCTTTGCCGCGGCCGCGGCAGGCCGCGCGCCCGCCAAAAAAGAAGGGGCGGGAGCCCGAGGACTCCCGCCGAATGTCATGAAGATTGTTGTTTTGCGGACGGATTAACCGAACAGCGTGAAGTGCGCGAACACGGAGGCCAGCGTGTTGGCGACGGTGGACATCATCTTGATGAAGATATCCAGCGCAACGCCGACAACGTCCTTGCGGGTATCGCCCACGGTGTCGCCGGTGACGGCCGCCTTGTGCGCGGCGGAACCCTTGCCGTGGCCCGCGAGCGCGCCGCTCTCAATGTACTTCTTCGCGTTATCGAACGCACCGCCGGAGTTGCCCATGAACAGCGCGCGCGGGATGGCGCAGATCGTAGCGCCGACCAGGATGCCGCCGACGAACTCGACGCCGAACACGAAGCCGCCCACGATCGGGATCAGCAGCGCCAGCATGGAGGGAACGAGCATCTTCTTGAGCGCCTGACGCGCAGCCATTTCGATGCACTTGTTGTAATCCGGATGCACCTTGCCCTCGAGCACGCCGGGCACGGAGAGCTGCCGGTCGCCCTCGTCCGCCATGAGGCGGGCGGATTCAATGGTGTTGTCCGTCAGCAGCGCGGAGAAGTACTCGATCAGCGCGCCGCCGATGATGCCGCCGGAGACGACGACGAAGGACGCGATGTTCAGGATCGGCTCGGCGTTGACGGCGGTGTAGTTGCCGACGTACGCCACGATCAGGGAGACGGTTGCAAACGCGGCGGAGCCGATGGCAAAGCCCTTGCCGATGGCCGCGGTCGTGTTGCCGACGGAGTCGAGCTTATCGGTGATGACGCGGACATCCGCATCGAGGTGGCAGGATTCTGCGAGGCCGCCCGCGTTATCGGCGATCGGGCCGAACGCGTCGATGGAGACGGTGGTGCCGACGAAGGCCAGCATGCCGAGCGCCGCCATGGCGATGCCGTACGTGCCGCACAGGAAGCCGGAGAGGAACAGCGCGATACCGATGATCAGGATCGGCAGCAGGCAGGAGCGGGAGCCGACGGCGTCGCCCTTGGTGATGACGAACGCTTCGCCCTCGGGCGCGATCTCCGCGATGTTGCGGGTCGGTTTGAAGTCAGCGCTGGTGTAGTACTCGGTGATGGAGCCGATGGCAACGCCGCTGATGATGCCCAGCACGCTGCACAGCCACGGGGTGATCCAGCCGAAGCGGAACGCATCGTACAGCGGGACGTCCTTAAAGATCACATAGCAGGCGACCAGACCCAGCACGAGCGTCAGGCCGGCGGAGATGTAGGTTGCAAGGTTCAGCTCCTTGGACGGGTTGCTGCCCATCTTGCGCAGCGCGGCGGAGCCAAGGCCGATGAGGCAGCCGACCAGGCCGCAGCCGGCCAGCACGATCGGGAACAGGCAGGTGGCGGAGAACGTTGCGCCCGTCACAGCCTCGGAGGCGTTCTGGAACAGGGTGACCGCGATCATCAGACCGGCGGACATGGTAGCCACAAAGCTCTCGAGCAGGTCGGAGCAGTTGCCGGCGATATCGTTGACGTTGTCGCCGATGAAGTCCGCAACCACGTTCGGGACGCGGCTGTCGTCCTCGGGCATGTCGTGGCGGATCTTGGCCAGAATATCGGAGGAGATGTCCGCGGCCTTGGTGTAGTTGCCGCCGGCGACGCGGTTGAACATGGCGACCAGCGAGCAGCCCAGCGAGTAGGTCGAGATGCGCATGATCGACGGATTGCACTTGAGGTTCGCGATGAGGCCGGTGCTCACGGCTTCGGTGTTGACGCCATCCCAGCAGAGCAGGACGACCACGAGGCCGAGCATACCGAACGCCTGCACGGACAGGCCGCTGATGCTGCCGCCGCACAGGGCGACCTTCACGGTTTCACCGATGGAGCGCGACTCGCGCGCCTTGTTGGCGGTGCGGACGTTGGCGTAGGTGGCGCTGGTCATGCCGAGAACGCAGACCGCGCTGCTCATGCACGCGCCGAGCAGGAACGTGATGCCGCTCGTCTTCTCGATGAACAGGCTGAACACCGCCGCAACGACCACAACCACGATGGCGATGGTCTTGTACTCGGTCTTCATGAAGGTGTTGGCGCCGCTGCGGATGATGGCTGCCATTTCCACCATTTGCTCGGTGCCCTCGCTCATCTTCCTGATGCGCAGGAAGTTGAACACCACGTACGCAATTGTCAGAACGATAATTGCCAGGAGAATCAACCAGGATGTCATGTACTCTTCCCTTCCCTCTGCCCTGTATATCATATACAGGAAACATTTTACCCGACCATTCTACTGAATCACCCGGGAAAAGGCAAACCGGAAAAAGGGATAACAGGC
>JAQXRK010000145.1 GCA_029218485.1 bacterium
AGCTCGGTTGGCTTTGCCAGATGGCGCGTAAAATAGACCAGCAGTCCCCGCATGGCGGTCAGTCGGTTGCCGGCCTCATCCCAGCAGAGGGAAGCGGCGGAATCGGCCACCTCATCGGTCACGTCCTCGCCGCGCGTAGCCGGGAGACAGTGCAGGAATTTGCAGCCGAGATTGCCGAGCTGCATCAGCTCGCGATTGACCTGAAAATCATGGAAAACGCGCACGCGCTCCTCCTTTGGCATTTCGTTTTCATAGAGACCGTACCAGACATCCGTATAGATAAAGTCGGCCCCGCGAACCGCATCGCGCGAATCCGTAACCAGCCACGAACCACCGGAGAGCTTGCAGTTCTCCTCCATGATGCGCTTGTGCTGTTCGCCCAGCTGGTGCGCGGGCGGGCCGTAGTGGACAAAATGCATGCCAAGCTTTGTGCAGATAAAGCCGAGAGAGGCGCACACCTGCGTGGCGTCGCCGACGAATACGACCTTGCATTCCTCGAGCTTCTTGCCCTGCGGCAGGTTCTCGACAATGGTGATCAGGTCGCCGATCTCCTGCGTCGGATGGTTATAGTCGCTCATGCCGTTGAGCACGGGCACGGTGCAGCTGTTTGCGAGCGCTACTATGGTATCGTGCGAAATGACCCGCGCCATGATCACATCGACAAGGCGGCTGAGCACGCGCCCGGTGTCCTCGATGGTTTCATGGCCGCCGAGCTGGATCATGCCCGGCCCGAGGTATTGCGCGTGGCCGCCGAGCTGCTGCATCGCCGTTTCAAAGGAGACGCGCGTGCGGGTGGACGATTGCTGGAAGATCATGGCCAGCGTCATATCCTTGAGCAGCGGCGGATAATAGCCGTTTCTGATACAGTTTTTCAGCTCGATGGAGAGCTCGATGATGTCCATGAGTTCGGTCTTGGTCAGCGCATTGGTGTCGATAAAGTCCTTGTGGTTCATGTTCTGTTTTCCTTTCCTGTTGGTTGTAGAGTGGAGGGGGTGGCGGCCGCTGGCTTCTTTCCCAGCAACAGCAGCACACCGGCGAGGAGTGCGCTGCCCAGCAGCAGGCTGGCCCACGCGGGCACACCCAACCCGGAGAGCAGCATCGCGCCGGCAGCGATGAGCGCTGCGGTGAGCGCGTAGGGAAGCTGCGTGTGCACATGGTCGATATTGCCGCAGCCCGCGCCGATGGACGAGAGAATGGTCGTATCGGTGATGGGGGAGCAGTGGTCGCCAAAGATCGCTCCGGAGAGCACGCCCGCAACGCACGCGGACAAAAAGGCATCCGGCCGGGGCAGGGCGGCCGCCGCCAGACCGGCCGACGCATAGGCCACCGGTACCGCCATCGGCATGACGATCAGCATGCAGCCATAGCTGCCGGTTGCGAACGAAATGGCGCAGCAGACAGCGAAGATCAGCGCCGGGATGCACCAATGCGGCAAATGCAGCGTCACCAGCTCGACCAGATAATACGCCGTTCCAAGCTGGGAGACCACGCCGGAGAGCGACCACGCAAGGCAGAGAATGACGCCGGTCACGAGCAGCCCGGAAGCGCCGGACACCCAGATTTCCACGCCCTTGGCGAAGCGAAACGCTTTGGTAAAGACGCCGAAGCACAGCGCGGCGGCGCTTGCGATCAGCGTGGCGCGCACGAGGATGGTGATGGTGTCCGCCGCGCTGAACGCGATGGTGACGGTTTGCAGGTTCAGCGGTGCGCCGGGGTGTAGCAGTCCACTTGCCACCGCCGCCGCACGGCCGTCCGCATAGAAGCCGACCACTGCGATCAGGCAGAGCAGCACGACCGGCACGATGGCGGACAGGACACTGCCCGGCTCTGCTCCATCGGCGTCTGCTCCGAACACGGCGCCGGAGTCGCCGGTATCCTGCTCTTCCGGCCTGACCGTCTGCCCCGACCGCGCCCGCCGCTCCGCGCGCAGCATCGGCCCGTATTCCCGCTGCAGCAGGATGGTCAGGAGCAGCAGGATCAGCGCGAAGAGATTGTAAAAGCAATACGGGATGCTGCCAAGGAACATGCCGTACGCCGAAGCCTGCGCGCCGGCGATGGCCAAACCGCTTTCGATGGCGGCCAGCTCTGCGGAGATCCAGCTCGAGATGATGGCGATGCCGGCGACCGGCGCGGCGGTCGAATCGACGATGTGCGCGAGCTTTTCCCGGCTCACGCCCTGCCGGTCG
>JAQXRK010000146.1 GCA_029218485.1 bacterium
GTGCAGCCAACGGTGGAAGACCGACTGCTGCTGTTTTTGCAGCATAATGCGGTGGCAGGGGTCTGCACGCTTCCGTTTGGCATGAGCGCGCTGGCCGATGCGCTGTGCGTCAGCCGCGCAACCCTGTATCGCGCGCTGGAGGCATTGGAACGTGACAGCCGTATTTCCCGGGAAAACCGTACCATACGGCTGCATTGTCAATAAGGGAGGAATCGTTATGAAAAAGAAACTTATCTGTGCTTTGCTTGCCTGCCTGCTGCTGTTGAGCATGGGGTGCGCTGGCGAAAAGCCGCAAACCACCCTGCGGATAGCCGCCTTGAAAGGGCCGACCGGCATGGGCCTTGCTTATCTGATGCAGGAGGAAAGCAGCGCGTTCTCCGTTGAGCTTCTGGATGCGCCGGATGTGGTGACCGGCAAGTTCATCAACGGCGAGATCGATATCGCTGCCGTACCGGTGAACCTCGCTGCGGTGCTGTCCAACAAGACCGATGGCAAGGCGGTCATGATCGCCGTCAATACGCTGGGCGTGCTGTACATTCTGGAAAACGGGGAAACCGTGCACTCGATGGAGGATCTGGCCGGCAAGACGCTGTATGCAACCGGGCAGGGGAGCACACCGCAGTATGTGCTGGAATACCTTCTGGAGCAGAACGGTCTCAAGGATCGGGTAACGGTAGAGTATATTGCTGAGCACGCAACGCTCGCTGCGATGGCGGCCTCCGGCGAGGCGCCGCTAGCCATGCTGCCGGAGCCGAACGTTTCATCCGTTCTCCTGAAAAACGAGTCGGCACGCATCGCGCTGGACCTGACGTCTGAGTGGGATGCCGTTTCCGATGCGCAGCTCCTGCAGGGGTGCTATATCGTGCAGCGCTCTGTGCTGGAATCGGAACCGGAGGCGGTTCGGGCGTTCCTGTCCGCTGCGGCGGAGTCGGCCGCGCGCGTAAACAGCGAGGCGGAGGCGCCGGCGTTGATCGCCGAGCTTGGTATTGTGGGATCCGAAGCGATTGCGGCGCGCGCCATCCCCAACTGCAATATCGTCTGTCTCACCGGCGAGCAGATGCAGGAAGCGGCCGAGGCTATGCTGAGCGTGTTGTTTGCCGCCAACCCGAAATCCATTGGAGGCCAGCTGCCGGATGCTTCGTTCTATGCGAAACTGGATCCGCAATAAGTATATCAGAATTGTTCTCATCGCAGCCGCCTATCTGCTGCTCTGGCAGTTGGCGGCTGCGGTGGTCGGTAGTCCGCTGCTGCTGCCGGGACCGGTCACAACCATCCGCCGGCTGTTTGAGCTGCTTAAGCAACCGGCGTGCTGGGGTGCGATCGCTCTGACACTGGGCAGGATACTCGCGGGCTTCCTTCTTGGCGTGCTGCTGGGCGTTCTGCTCGGCGCTTTGACGGCCGCTTCCAAACTCGCGGATGCGCTGCTTGCGCCGCTTCGCAGTATTGTGAAAGCAACGCCCGTCACATCCTTCATCCTGTTGGCGCTGTTGTGGTTCTCCGCCACCATTGTACCGGTCTGGATATCCTTTTTGATGGTGCTGCCGATCGTTTGGTCGAATGTGGCGGAGGCGCTGCTCGGGACGGATCCACAGTTGATGGAGATGAGCCGGGTATTCCGCTTTACGTGGTGGCAGCGCGTGCGGGAGATCTATCTGCCGTCGGTTGCGCGGCCGTTCTTTGCTGCCTGCACCACGGCGCTGGGCTTTGCCTGGAAATCCGGTGTGGCCGCAGAAATCCTGTCGCTGCCGAGACACGCGGTTGGCACACACCTGTATCAGGCCAAGCTCACGCTGGAAACGGCGGATCTGTTCGCATGGACGTTGTGTGTGATCGCATTTTCCATGCTCATGGAGCGGGCCATGATAAAGGCGCTTCGGAGGCTTTCCCATGATTGAGCTGCAGAATCTATCCTTGCGATTCGGCGAGAAGCAGGTGCTGTCTGATCTTCAGGCGGTTTGGCCCGACAGCGGTACGGTCTTGCTGCGCGGCGCCTCCGGCAGCGGCAAAACAACGCTTCTTCGCGTCCTTGCCGGTCTGCTTTTGCCCGATGCTGGCGCTGTCCGCGGTCTAAAAGGGCGCAGGATCGCGATGGTCTTTCAGGAGGATCGTTTGCTCCCATGGCGGACGGCGCTGGAAAACGTGGAGTTGATCTCCGACCGCGCAACGGCAAAATCCCTGCTGGAACAACTCGACTTGGCGGATGCGCTGGACCAAAGGCCGGATGCTCTTTCCGGCGGTATGCGAAGGCGCGTGGCGCTTGCCCGTGCGCTGGCCTTCTCCGATGATGTTCTGCTGCTGGATGAGCCGTTCAACGGGTTGGATGCGGCGCATCGCGCGCAGGCCGCCGGACTGCTCTGCCGCTGCTCACAGCTGAGAATTGTGGCCACCCACAGCGAGGAGGATGCCGATCTGCTGGATGCTGTGGCCACGCTGCGGTTATGAATCTATGCTCTGCAGGGCAGATCGGTTGCAGACCGGTCTGTCCCGTTTTTTGTCCTTTCCGGGAAAAACACGGCGAAACGGCGCAAACGCTTATTGTGAATTTGCTCAACTGATGGTATACTGAACGTGTATGCATAGAATGGAGAAGAGAAAACCATGAAGATAACGGTCAGGGAGCGCCGCTTTCCGTCTGCAACCGGGCTGGGCATGATCCGCTACCGCATGTGGATACCGGAAGATCCCTATGCGGCGCTGCAGATTACGCATGGTATGGCTGAGCATATCGACCGATATGATGCGTTTGCCCGCTATCTGGCAGAGCAGGGCGTATTGGTCTACGGTCAGGATCACGCCGGCCACGGCAAGAGTACGGATGGATCTCCCCGCGGCTTTTTTGGCGTGGAGAACGGTTGGGATGCGCTGGTGCAGGATATGCGTGCGCTGTTTGACTCTGTGAAGCGCGATTATCCGGCTATTCCCTTTGTGCTGTTCGGCCACTCCATGGGCTCCTTTCTTGCCCGCACCTATGCCGGCAGGGAGGGAACGGATTTTGATGCGTTTATCTTTTGCGGAACGGCGGGGAAGAATCCGGCGCTTGGCATAGCAAGGCTGCTCGCCCGATATGAGATCCGCAAGCGCGGCGCCGACCAGCCGAGCAAGCTCCTCAACGATCTGAGCTTTGGAAGCTACAACAAACAGATCGGTGAGCACAGAACGGCGTTCGATTGGCTGTCGCGCGACCATGAACAGGTGGATCGCTATGTTGCCGATGAAAATTGCGGTTTCCTGTTTACCGCGGCCGGCATGCGCGATCTGTTCGCCGGTTTGACGGAAGTTTCGAGCTTGCAGTGGGCCGAAAAAGTGCCGGACAAGCCGATCCTTGTCATCTCTGGCGATGCCGACCCGGTCGGTGGGAAAAGCGCAAATGGTGTGCGGCAGGTTGCCCGTTGGCTCGAGCAGTCGAAGCACACGGTGGAGCTGAAGCTCTATCCGGGCGCACGCCATGAGATTTTGAATGAGACCAACTACCGTGAAGTGTTTGGCGATATTGCGCTGTTCCTGGAAGCGGTAGAGACGATGGGGGAGATCTGATGAGCGTTTTGGTGTATCGGGACAAATCGGTCGCGGGCGCGGCAGCAGCCACCCTGATTGCCGCACAGACGATCGAAAAGCCGGCAAGCGTGCTCGGCTTTGATCTGACGGATGATATGGCCCCGGTCTATCGCGCGCTGGCCCGCATGACGGGCGATGGATTGCTGGATTGGAGCGATGTAACGGCATTCGGCCTTTCCGAGTATGTGCGTGCCGATACGGACTTGTCGCTCACGACGCAGCTTTCCACTCTGCTGTATGACCGCGTCAACATCAAGCCGGAGCGCCGGTTTGCACCGGATGCGGCCGCTACGGATTGGAGCGTTGCATGCAATGAATACGAGGATGCGATCCTGCAGGCCGGCGGCTTTGATCTGGTTTTTCTGGGCATTCGGCCGGATGGCAGCATCGCTTTCCACCCGGGCGCCGCGGAGCTGGCTCCCGTCACCCATGTGGAGCGCACGGCGAACGGGCGCGTTGTGACGGTTGGTTTGAGCACGCTGATGGGTGCAAAGAAGATTGTGGCCTATTTGATCGGCGCGGACAAAGCCGTCATTGCCGATCGCATCTGCAACGGACCGGTGACGCCGCAGATTCCCGCCACGTATTTGCAGCTGCATCCGAACACGGTGATTTTGCTGGACGAGGATGCGGCCGCACGCCTCTGATTCCATCATGGAGATTTTTGACGGAGGTTGGGAAGAGATGGAGCGGGCGGTTTCCGCCTGCGACCGCTGCGGGCTTTGCAGAACGCGTATGCATCCCGCATTCGGCGAGGGAGACCGGCATGCGGCAATCCTGCTGGTCGGTGAAGGCCCGGGGCGTGAGGAAGACCTGCAGGGGCGTCCGTTTGTAGGCCCGGCGGGCCAGCTGCTCGACCGGATGCTCGCCGCCGTGGATTTGCGGCGCGAGCAGGTCTACATTACCAATATCGTCAAGTGCCGGCCGCCGAACAACCGCAATCCGGAGGATGCGGAAGCGCATGCCTGCCTCCCGTTCCTGCGCCGGCAGTTTCTGCTGATCCAGCCGAAGATCATCGTTTGTCTGGGCGCAGTCGCCGCGCGGCATCTCTGCGATCCCTCGGTGCGTATCACAAGGGATCGCGGCAAGTGGTGGGTGAAAAACGGCGTTCGCATACTGCCGACCTATCACCCTGCGGCGCTTCTGCGGGATGAACAGAAAAAGCGCGATGCGTGGTTGGATTTCCAGTCGCTTCGCGAAGTATATCAACAGTTGACCTGAACAAAGGAGGATACTATGTCAGGACATTCCAAATGGGCAAATATCAAGAATAAGAAAGAAAAGACCGATGCGCAGCGCGGCAAGATCTTTACCAAGATCGGCCGTGAGATCGCGATTGCCGTCAAAGAGGGCGGCGGCGCGGATCCTGCAAATAACAGCAAGCTGCGCGATGTGATTGCGAAGGCAAAAGCGAACAATATGCCGAACGATAACATCATGCGCTCGATCAAAAAGGCCGCCGGTGAAGGAAGCGCGGTGGACTACGAGGAGATCACCTATGAGGGCTATGGCCCTGCCAACGTGGCGGTCATCGTGGAAGTGCTGACCGATAACCGAAATCGAATTGCCGCGGAAATGCGCCATATCTTCGACAAGAGCGGCGGCAATCTGGGCGCAAGCGGCTGCGTGGGCTGGATGTTCGATAAGAAGGGCCTGATCGTCATTGAGCGCACAGCGCTGATGGATGAGGATGAGGTCATGATGACCGCCCTCGATGCCGGCGCTGAGGATTTCAACGCGGTGGACGATGCCTTTGAGGTCTATACCGCGCCCTCGGAGTTTTCCGCCGTACGCGAGGCGCTGGAGGCAGCGGGGTTCAACTTCCTTTCCGCAGAGGTTCGCATGATCCCGCAGAACACGGTCAACGTCAATGACGCTGAGGATATCGAGAAGTTCGAGCGGTTCCTCGAGCGCCTTGATGATAACGACGATGTGCAGGAAGTGTACCACAATGCCGTGCTTCCGGAGGATGAGGAAGAGGATTGATCGGCAAACGTTGCACTTTTGGCAAGATTCTATTATAATACAACAATCATATTTCCGAAGGAGGCATAATCATGGCTGCTGAAATGGTGAACGCACTTGGCAAAATTACCATCAGTGATGACCTGATCGCCAGTATCGCAGGCTATGCCGCGGTTGAAAACTACGGTATTGTCGGCATGAATTCCAAACGGGCAGGCGATTCCATTGTCGAGCTCTTCGGTGGAGACAGTGTAAAGCGCGGTGTCAAGGTCACGATGGTTGCGCCGGATACGGTTGTGATCGACTTGTATGTGACGCTGGAATACGGCGTATCCCTTCCTGCTGTAGCGGAAAATACGAGAAGCAATGTGAAGTATCGTGTTGAGACGATGACGGGCTTGAGCGTGCAGAGCATCAATATCCATGTGGAAAATATCCGGGTCTGATCGCTGATCAGATCCTGGATGGGAGGAAAAATGAACCAACTAACCATCAGCGGATCACAATTCCGCGATATGATCATCGCTGGCGCTGCCTTATTGGAGCGCAACCGGCAGGCCATCGATGCGCTGAATGTCTTTCCGGTACCGGATGGCGATACCGGCACCAACATGACGATGACCATGGAGAGTGCGGTACGGGAACTGCGCGGCCTGCCCGAGGATGCGGACGTGTCCCGCGTTGCGGATGCGCTTTCCATGGGCGCGTTGCGCGGTGCGCGCGGCAACTCCGGCGTCATTCTGTCCCAGCTGTTCCGTGGGTTCTCGCGTGCGTTTAAGGGTGCGGTCACCATGGATGCGGCGCTCCTCTCCCGCGCGCTGACCATGGGCAGCGAGGCCGCGTACAAGGCGGTCATGAAGCCCAAGGAGGGCACTATCCTGACGGTTTCCAGGATGATTGCTGAAGAAGTTGCTGAAATGGCGGATCGCGGTGCGAACGTATACCGGCTGGTCGATGTCATGATCGAGGCCGGCGAGCGGGCGCTCGCCAAGACACCCGACCTGCTCCCGGTTTTGAAGGAAGCGGGCGTGATCGATTCCGGCGGCAAGGGTCTGCTGACCGTTTACAAGGGCTTTAAGCTCTCTCTGGACGGCGACGTCATTCCCGATCTTCCGGAAATGGCGGAACAGGAGGAACCCGCAATCTCCTCTGCGGCAGCCGAAATGGAGGGCGTTCCGGAGGAGAGCATAGAATTCGGTTATTGTACGGAGTTCTTCATCATCCATCTCAATCCTGCGTTCTGCGAGGCGGATCTGGATGCGTTCCGCGATCACCTGATGCGGCTTGGCGATTCCGTCGTGGTTGCCTTTGATTCCGACATGATCAAGGTACACGTCCATTCCAATGCCCCCGGCAAGGTGCTGCAAATGGCGCTGCGGCTGGGCGAGCTGGACCGCCTCAAGATTGAGAATATGCGCGAGCAAAACCGTGCGCTTCAGGCGGAAAGAAAGCGCAACGAAAAGGAGTACGGCCTGATTGCGGTCAGTGCCGGCGATGGTATTGCGGCCGTATTCGGCGAATTGATGGTGGATCATGTCATATCCGGCGGACAGACGATGAACCCGAGTATTGATACGATTGCCAGCGCAGTGCGCAAGGTGAACGCGCGGAACGTGTTTGTTCTTCCGAACAACAGCAACATCATCATGGCCGCGCAGCAGGCAGCCGCTCTGCTTTCGTGCAATGTGATCGTCCTGCCGACGAAGACGATCCCGCAGGGAATTGCGGCGGCAATGGCGTTTGATCCCTCTGCGGATCTGGCCACCAACGAGCGCATGATGACCGAGGCCTTCCAATCGGTGGTGAGCGGCGCTGTGACCTATGCGGTGCGCAGCACCAAGTTCCACGGCGAGGACATTGCCGAGGGCGATGTGATGGGCCTGATGGACAATGACCTTTGCTGCGTCGGCACTTCGGTGAATGCCGTCACTTGCGAGCTTCTGGACAAGATGATACAGAAGTTTGGCGAAACCGATGCGGCGGTCACGATATTCTACGGGGACGGCGTTGAAGAGGAGAGTGCCAATCAACTGGCAGAACAGCTGGAAGAGGCGTATCCTGAAGCGGAGTTTGTTATCCAAAGCGGCGGACAGCCATTGTATTACTATTATCTTTCGGTTGAATAACCAGGGACTCATATCGGGCGGGGTATCCCGCCCGTTTTTTGCGAAGAAGGGAACCATGCTCAAATCCGGGATCGAAGTTTTGAAAGGAATCGGGCCTTCGCGCGCGGCGCAGCTCCACCGCTTGGGAATCCAAACCGTGGAGGACTTGCTGTTTTATCTCCCGCGCGATTATCGCGACTATTCGATCGCGCAGCCGATTTCCAGCCTGCAGCAGCATGGGATGGACTGCGCGGTGCGGGTAAGGGCGCTCAGTGAGCCCACAATGTCCTATTTTCACGGCCTTTCGCTCGTTTCCGTGTCGGTCTCGGATGGCATCGGCAAAATGCGGCTAAAATGGTACAACCAGCCCTACCGGCGCACGCAGCTGCACGCGGGGGATACGGTTATCGCCTGCGGCAGGATCGATGCCCGAAGAGGCCTTTCCATGCTGAATCCAACCCTTTCAGCGGAACTGCCCGGCTTTGTGCCGGTCTATCCGCTTTCGCAGGGCATTTCTCAGCGGCTTTTGCAGGATGCGGTGCGTCAGGCGCTGAACGCCGTTTCGGAACTGCACGATCCCGTGCCTTCCGACCTGCTCCAGCGATATGATCTCCTGCCGCTGCAGGAGGCTGTTCTGGAGGTGCACCGGCCCCGGGAGCGGGAAACGCTGGTGCATGCGCGGCGGCGGCTGACATTTGACAATCTTTTGTCCTATCTCCTCGTCGTGGAAACACAGAAGCAGATGCGCTGCAGCAAGAGGGGAATTTCGTTTTCGAGCGATGGCGTTTTGGAACGATATCTTAAAAAGCTGCCGTTTCAGCCGACGGAAGCACAACTCCGGGTCATGGGCGAGATCGCGCGCGATATGGCGCTGCCAACGCCCATGAATCGGCTGCTGCAGGGGGATGTTGGTTCGGGCAAAACGGCGGTGGCGCTCTTTGCCCTCTGTATTGCATGCGCAAACGGGTATCAGGCTGCTTTGATGGCGCCCACGGAGATTCTGGCGCAGCAGCATTTTGAGTCGATGCGCAGTATTTTTGGCGACGCCGTGTGCTATTTGCACGGCGGCATGAAAAAACAGCAGCGGAATGCGGCGCTCATGCGCATCGCTTCCGGCTCGGCGCTCGCTGTGGTGGGTACGCACGCGCTGTTGCAGGAGGATGTGCGCTTTGCAAAGCTCGGCTTGGTCGTCACGGATGAACAGCACCGCTTCGGCGTTGCGCAGCGGGCTTCGATTGCGGCAAAGGGGGAAAGCCCCGATGTCCTCGTTATGAGCGCAACGCCAATCCCACGAACGCTTGCGTTGCTGCTCTATGGCGATCTCGATGTTTCCGTGATCGAACAGATGCCATCCGGCAGAAAGCCCGTCAAGACCAGCTTCATTCCGGCTCACCGCCGCAAGGATATGTATGCCTATTTGGCGCGTCAGGCGAAGGCGGGCGTTCAATCCTATGTTGTATGTCCGTTTATTGAGGACCCGGAGTCCATGGATGGCGTGAGCGCGGAGCGCTTGTTTGAAGAACTGCGTGCGCTTTTGCCGGATACCAGCTTGGCGCTGCTGCATGGCAGGATGAACGGTGCCCAAAAGCAGGAGATCATCGATTCGTTTCGTACCGGCACAATCGATATTCTGGTGACCACCACGGTGATCGAGGTCGGCGTACACGTGCCGAATGCCTCCATCATGGTCATCGAGGGTGCGGACCGGTTTGGCCTCGCGCAGCTTCACCAGCTCCGCGGGCGGGTCGGCCGCAGCGATGCACAGGCCTACTGCTTTTTGCTTTCGGAGAGCGGGAGCGAATCGACTCTGGAGCGCCTTTCCGCGCTGATTGAAACGACCGATGGCTTCGTGATCGCGGAGCGGGATCTGGAACAGCGCGGGCCGGGGGACTTTTGGGGCGTCCGGCAGCACGGAGAGAGAACCGGTATGCCGGCAGGAGATACGCAGCTTTTGGAGCAGGCCGCCGAGGCTGCCGGGTGGATTATGGACCACCCGGATGCAAGCGGCAATCGCGAGCTGATTGCGCGCGCAATGCAGCGGTATGCGGACAGCGTTCAGGACATCGCAATGAATTGATTCAATCGCACAAAACCGAAAGCCTTTGCCCTTTGCGGCAAGGGCTTTTTTCATGGATCGAACTACAAATCTTGCTGCTTTCAGTATAAATTTCCAGTCATAATTGCTCGATTTTTACACAAATTAAGACCACATCCGAAAAAGGAGGTGAATTCGATGGCACGTAATGGCGCACTTGTTCCCGAGGCGAAGACGAAGATGGATAGCTTCAAGACCGAAGTTGCCAATTCTCTCAACGTCAACCTGAAGCAGGGTTACAACGGCGACCTGACCTCTCGTGAGGCGGGCTCTATCGGCGGCGAAATGGTGAAACGCATGATCGCTTATGCAGAGAAGAACATGCACTGAACCAGATGAAGACAACTTTTGGATGAAAGGAGAAACCAACGATGGCACGCAATGGTGCTTTGGTCCCTGAGAGCAAGTCGAAGCTGCAGAGCCTGAAAACGGAAGCGGCAAATGCGATGAACGTGAATCTCAAGCAGGGATATAACGGCGACCTGACCTCCCGTGAGGCGGGCTCTGTCGGCGGCGAAATGGTTAAGCGCATGATCGCTTATGCGCAAAATAACATGAGCGGCAATGGCAGCAACATGAACAGATAAATCGACCAAATGAAAGGCCGGCGATGCTTCGCCGGCCTTGACTCGTTTCATACAACCTTGTCAATTCGTATTCGCAGACATACAGGGCATGAGACGCTCTGCCGGAACAGAGGCGATGGCACAATGAAACCGGCTCTGCAAGCAAATGCTTGTCGAACAGTGAGGCTCTTGAAGAGCAGAACGCAGCAGCGCCTTGCCAACTTAAACCTCGTTGTCGGTCATTCGATAGCCTACGCCGACTTCCGTAAAAATGTACTTCGGTTCTGCGGGGTTCTTTTCGAGCTTTCTGCGGAT
>JAQXRK010000147.1 GCA_029218485.1 bacterium
TCAATCCGTCAGCAGCTGCTGGCAGGATTGCAGGCTGCTCTCCAGCGTGGTCAGGTAGCCGGAGAGGTCCGTCGTCCGCACGACGGCGGCCTGGCGCAGAAACTCGGCGTTGACGCGCACGAGCGAGCGCACGGCGGCGGTGAGCGCGTCGCACCGCTGCTGCTGCACGGAGAGCTGCCTGCGCAGCAGCTGCGCCTCCCGCGCGTCCGGCTGCGCCTCCGGCGTCTTTGCGCCGCGCACCGCCTGCAGCGCAAGCGCACCGAGGGAGGCGAGGAGCGCCTTGACATCCAGACCGTCCACCTGCTCGAGTTGCGCGACGACCTCGGCGGCGATGCCGGAGAGCGACGGCTGCTTCGAGGGCCGGCCCGCCCGGCGGGCGGGGGGCGCATACGGATTGCGGGTGGGAATGCCGCGCGCGGCCATGTCCCTTCGCACGCTCTCCACGAGCTCGGGCTTATTCCGGATCAGGGAGCGGTACTTGTTCTGATAGCGCAGCATGGCCCCCTGATCGCCGTTGCCGAGGCGGAGCGTGCAGGCGCGCACGCTCTCCCCCGCGGCCTGCGCGGCAAGGACGGCTTCGAGCAGCGCGATGCTCTCCGTTTCCGTAAACGGGACGAAGGCGGGGCTGTGGCGGTAGGCGGAGTCGCCGCCCTGCTTGATGCGGGCGTAGTAATAATTGCGGACGCTGTTGGGACGGCGGCCGGTGCGGCGCGCAACGTCGTCGAACACGGCCTTGAGGGGGCGGTTTTCGGATTGGGCTTCGGCCGCGCACGCAAACAGAAGCGCGTCCTCCGCTTCGCTCCAACCCGTATGCGCGCGTTTTGCTGCTGTCATGGATTCCATTCAGTAGTTCACCTCGCTGATATTGTTGCATCGAGTATGGACGACGTGGTGTATGTTTATACCTATGATCACAGCGGCTTGTCTGATACGGAAAACAGAACAAAAACCGGCACGGTATTTCCGTGCCGGCCGGTCGTTTCAAAAAAGAGCGGCTTACAGCCCCAGCGCCTCATGCACCGAACGCATGCCCTCGATGCACTCGGCGATCACCTCGTCGAGCGTGAGCCCCAGCATATCGCAGCCGGCGAGGATCACATCGCGGCTGACGCCCGCGGCGAAGTGCTTGTCCTTGAATTTCTTTTTGACGCTCTTGACCTCGATATCGACCACGCTGCGCGACGGCCGCATCAGCGCGGCGGCGGTGATGAGCCCGGTGAGCTCATCGACCGTATAGATGGTCTTTTCCACCGGCAGCTCCGGCTTGACGTCGGTGCACAGCCCATAGCCATGCGCAAGCACGGCCCGGGTGAACGCTTCGTCGAACCCGGCTTCCGCCAGAAGCCGCGGCGCAACCTGCAGGTGCTCCTCCGGCCACTGGTCGTAATCGACATCGTGGAGCAGGCCGACCAGCCCCCAGTACTCCGCGTCCTCGCCGAACCGCTGCGCAAACCGGCGCATGACCGCTTCCACGGCATAGGCGTGCTTGAGCAGCGCATCGCTTTTGGTATAGGACTTGAGCAGCGCGAGCGCTTCTTCGCGCGTTTTCATGCAGAACACTCCTTTCATCAACCGATGATCCCATTGATCGTACCAAATTGTGAACAAAATAGCAACATTTTTGGAAAATATCCCTTGACAGCTTGAATTTTAACTGATATTATACGAAATTGACTTATGATGGATATACTGTGGTACTATGCCCAAATTGGTATCTTCCATGCAAGGAAATGTATGGGAAAACCGGGAAATGGGAAATATCCATGGTGCATCCTGTGTACAAAATACAGCAAATTGATGCGCTGCGCCGCATCGGCAAGGGGTGAACGCGATGATGCATGACGTCAAAATGGGTCAAAGGACGCGAAAGAGCTTCTCGAGGATACAGGAAGTTCTGGACATGCCCGATCTCATCGAGGTGCAGAAGAACTCGTACTACCGCTTTTTGAAGGAGGATCTCAAAGAGGTACTGGACGACATTTCCCCCATCACGGACTATTCCGGAAAACTGGTTCTGGAGTTCGTGGACTATAAGATCGATATGGATCACCCGAAGTACTCCATGGAGGAAAGCAAGGAGCGCGACGTGAACTATGCGGCGCCCCTGCGCGTGAGCGTACGCCTGATCAATAAGGAAACGGGCGAGGTCAAGCAGCAGGAGGTCTTCATGGGCGATTTCCCGCTCATGACCCCTCAGGGCACGTTTATCATCAACGGCGCGGAGCGCGTCATCGTTTCGCAGCTCGTGCGCTCCCCCGGCGTGTACTTTTCGGAGAGCTTCGACAAGGTCGGCAAGCAGCTCTTTGCGGCGCAGGTGATCCCCAACCGCGGCGCATGGCTCGAGTATGAGACCGACTCGAACGGCATCCTCTACGTCAAGATCGACCGCCAGCGCAAGGTGCACATCACCTCGCTGCTGCGCGCCATCGGCTACGGCACCAACGCCGAGATCCTCGACCTGCTCGGCGAGGACGAGCGCCTGAACGCAACGCTCGCCAAGGACCCCACCCGCTCCGTGGCGGAGGGTCTGATCGAGATCTACAAGCGCCAGCGCCCCGGCGAGCCGCCGACGGAGGAGAGCGCCCGCACGCTGCTCAACTCGCTGTTCTTCGACAAGCGCTATGACCTCGCGCGCGTCGGCCGCTATAAGTTCAATAAGAAGCTGGCGCTGCGGCAGCGCATTCAGGACCGCGTGGCGGACGAGAACGTCATCTCTCCCGTCACCGGCGAGCTGCTCTGCGAAGCGGGCCAGACCATCGACAAGGAGATGGCCGCCGCGATCCAGAATGCCGGCGTGAACGCCGTTTGGGTGCGCATGGGCGAAAACCGCGTCAAGATCGTGGGCAACAACTTTGCCTCCGCCGCGGGCTTCCTGCCGTTTGCGCCGATCGACGCCGGCCTCAACGAGGACGTCCACATCCCGACGTTGCTCGCGCTGCTGCCCGAGATGGAGGACATGGACGACGAAGCGAAGAAGGCGTTCCTCCACAGCCATTATTACGACCTGATCCCGCGCCACATCGTCCCGGACGATATGGTCGCCTCCATTTCGTACCTGATCGGTATGCCCTACGGCATCGGCCATACGGACGACATCGACCATCTCGGCAACCGCCGCATCCGCAGCGTCGGCGAGCTGCTCCAGAACCAGATCCGCGTCGGCCTCACGCGCCTCGAGCGCGTGGTGCGCGAGCGCATGGGCCTGCAGGATATGGACGTGGCCATGCCGTCGAACCTGATCAACATTCGCCCCGTGACCGCGGCGATCAAGGAGTTTTTCGGCTCCTCGCAGCTGTCGCAGTTCATGGATCAGACGAACCCGCTGTCGGAGCTGACGCATAAGCGCCGTCTCTCCGCACTCGGCCCGGGCGGCCTCAACCGCGAGCGCGCCACGTTCGACGTGCGCGACGTGCACTACTCGCACTACGGCCGCATGTGCCCGATTGAGACGCCGGAAGGTCCGAACATCGGTCTGATCAACTCGCTGTCCACCTATGCGCGCATCAACGAGTACGGCTTCATCGAGGCGCCGTACCGCAAGGTCGACGCGAAGAACCACATCATCACCGACGAGATCGTGTACCTGACCGCGGATGAGGAGGACAACTTCATCGTGGCGCAGGCCAACGAGCCGATCGATGAGAACACGCACTGGTTCAAGAAGGAGCGCGTTGTCGCGCGTCTGCTCGACCAGATCATCGAGACGAAGAATACCGACGTCGATTACATGGACGTTTCGCCCAAGCAGCTCGTTTCCGTTGCAACGGCGATGATCCCGTTCCTTGAAAACGACGACGCAAACCGCGCCCTGATGGGCTCGAACATGCAGCGCCAGGCCGTGCCGCTGCTCAAGCCGGAGGCGCCGGTCGTCGGCACGGGCATGGAATACAAGGCTGCGGCCGATTCCGGCATCGTGATCCTCGCGGCCGAGGACGGCACGATCAGCCATGTGAGCGCGCGCGCCATCACCATCCGCGATGCGGCCGGCGTGGAGCACGTGTACCACCTGACCAAATTCCAGCGCAGCAACCAGGGCACCTGCCTGAACCAGCGCCCGATCGTGAAGAAGGGCATGCAGGTCAAGAAGGGCGACGTGATCGCGGACGGCGCATCCACCGACGGCGGCGAGATCGCGCTCGGCCGCAACATCCTGATCGGCTTCATGACCTGGGAGGGCTACAACTACGAGGACGCCGTCCTGATCAGCGAAAAGCTCGTCAAGGAGGACGTGTTCACCTCCATCCACATCGAGGAGCACGAGGTGGAGGCCCGCGACACCAAGCTCGGGCCGGAGGAGATTACCCGCGACATCCCGAACATCGGCGAGGACGCGCTTGCGCAGCTCGATGAGTTCGGCATCATCCGCCCGGGCGCAGAGGTCCGTGCGGGCGATATCCTCGTCGGCAAGGTGACGCCCAAGGGCGAGACCGAGCTGACCGCGGAGGAGCGCCTGCTGCGCGCGATCTTCGGCGAGAAGGCGCGCGACGTGCGCGACACCTCGCTGCGCGTGCCGCACGGCGAGGGCGGCGTCGTCGTCGACGTCAAGATCTTCACCCGCGAGAACAAGGATGAGCTCAGCCCCGGCGTCAACCAGATGGTCCGCGTCTACATCGCCCAGAAGCGCAAGATCAGCGTCGGCGACAAGATGGCAGGCCGCCACGGCAACAAGGGCGTTGTGTCCCGCATCCTGCCCGAGGAGGATATGCCGTTCCTGCCGGATGGCACGCCGCTGCAGATCGTGCTCAACCCGCTCGGCGTTCCGTCCCGTATGAACATCGGCCAGGTGCTCGAGCTGCACCTCGGCATGGCGTGCAAGTCGCTCGGCATCCGCATTGCCACGCCGGTCTTCGACGGCGCGACCGAGCAGGACATCAAGGACCTGCTCGTCAAGGGCGGCTGCGACGAGGACGGCAAGACGATCCTGTATGACGGCCGCACGGGCGAGCCGTTTGAGAACCGCGTATCCGTCGGTTACATGTACTACCTCAAGCTCCATCACCTCGTGGACGACAAGATCCACGCCCGCTCGACCGGCCCGTACGGCATGGTCACGCAGCAGCCGCTCGGCGGCAAGGCGCAGTTCGGCGGCCAGCGCTTCGGCGAGATGGAGGTCTGGGCACTCGAGGCGTACGGCGCGGCGAACACGCTGCAGGAGATTCTGACCGTCAAGTCGGACGATGTGGTCGGCCGCGTCAAGACGTACGAATCCATCGTCAAGGGCGAGAACGTGCCGCCGGCCGGCGTACCGGAATCGTTCAAGGTGCTCATCAAGGAGCTGCAGTCGCTCGCGCTCGATGTCAAGGTGCTGTCCGATACGCGCGAGGAGATCATCATCGGCGAGGACGACGACGACGATATCGCGCCGCTCGATCTCAACATCTCCGGCTTCGAGGATGCGCCGCCGATCGAGCCCGCTGCCGAACCGGAGGGCTCGGAAGGGTTTGACGATTTCGACGATTTCGACGACTTTGGCGACGACTTCGCGGACGCGCCGGACGGAGAGGCGCTCGAAGCGTTCGACGATGAGGCTGCGCTCGATATCGATGTGGATCTCGGCGACGATCTGAACTGACACCTGCGACGGGGCGTGAAGCCCGAAGGGAGACGACTATCGTGTTTGAATTGACGAATTTTGACGCGCTGCAAATCGGTCTGGCATCGCCGGAGAAGATCCTTGAGTGGTCGCACGGCGAGGTCAAAAAACCGGAAACGATCAATTACCGCACGCTGAAGCCGGAACGTGACGGCCTGTTCTGCGAGCGGATCTTTGGACCGACCAAGGACTGGGAGTGCCACTGCGGCCGATACAAGCGCGGCCGCTACAAGGGCATCGTCTGCGACAAGTGCGGCGTGGAAGTGACGCGCGCAAAGGTGCGCCGTGAGCGCATGGGCCACATTGAACTGGCCGTCCCGGTGAGCCACATCTGGTACTTCAAGGGTATCCCGTGCCGGATGAAGATGCTGCTGGACATGAGCCCGCGCGCGCTGGAGCAGGTGCTCTATTTCGCCGCCTACGTCGTAACCGATCCCGGTGAGACGAACCTGCAGTACAAGCAGGTGCTCACCGACCGCGAGTACCGCGAGGCGCAGGAGGTCTACGGCCCCAAGGCGTTCAAGGCCGGCATGGGCGCGGAGGCCATCCGCGAGCTGCTGTGCGCGCTCGATCTGAACAAGCTCGAGCAGGAGCTGCGGGAGGAGATCAACGGCTCCTCCGGCCAGACGCGCGCCAACGCCATCAAGCGGCTGGAGGTCGTTGAGGCGTTCATCAAGAGCGGCAATAAGCCCGAGTGGATCATCCTGACCGTGATCCCGGTCATCCCGCCGGATCTGAGGCCGATGGTGCAGCTCGACGGCGGCCGCTTCGCCACGAGCGATCTGAACGATCTGTACCGCCGCGTGATCAACCGCAACAACCGCCTCAAGAGGCTGCTCGAGCTGCGCGCGCCGGACATCATCGTGCGCAACGAGAAGCGCATGCTGCAGGAGGCCGTCGATTCCCTGATCGACAACGGCCGCCGCAGCCGCCCGGTCACGGGCCCCGGCAACCGCCCGCTCAAGTCGCTGTCCGACATGCTGCGCGGCAAGCAGGGCCGCTTCCGCCAGAACCTGCTCGGCAAGCGCGTCGACTACTCCGGCCGCAGCGTTATCGTCGTCGGTCCGGAACTGAAGATGTATCAGTGCGGTCTGCCGAAGGAGATGGCGCTCGAGCTGTTCAAGCCGTTTGTGATGAAGAAGCTCGTCAAGGGCGGCTTCGCGCAGAACGTCAAGGGCGCAAAGCGCATGGTGGAGCGCGTGTCCCCGGAGGTTTGGGGCGTGCTCGAGGATGTCATCAAGGATCATCCCGTCATGCTCAACCGCGCGCCTACGCTGCACCGCCTCGGCATTCAGGCGTTTGAGCCGGTGCTCGTCGAGGGCCGCGCGATCAAGCTCCATCCGCTCGTGTGCACCGCGTTCAACGCGGACTTCGACGGCGACCAGATGGCCGTGCATGTGCCACTGTCCGTGGAGGCGCAGGCGGAGGCCCGCTTCCTCATGCTCGCGAGCAACAACATTCTGAAGCCGCAGGACGGCCGCCCCGTCGTTTCCCCGACGCAGGACATGGTCATCGGCTGCT
>JAQXRK010000148.1 GCA_029218485.1 bacterium
AACAGGCACCAGTGCGTCTCCAGCCGCGCACGGCAGCACCCCATCTCCACCATGCACTGCCCCTCTTCCACACGGATGTATTGATCGGTCTGCTCATGCACCTCCAGGCCGATCTCGCCACATGGCGGAATGCACATCAGCGTCATCTGCAAATGGTTCCCGGTCCACAGCGCCGTGCGAAACGCGGCGTTCTGCCGCGCAGTTCTGGAAACCGGGACCGCAAACGGCGCCGGTCCCCGATCGAATGTCAGATTGCGATGGGGAATGCCGTTCCCACCGAATGAATTTCTGCGCATACCATTCTTCCTTTCCCACTTAGGATGTCTTGATACCGCATACTATGCCGGATGGAACCGGTGCGTTCTTTTCCCATGCAGCGCATACGATGAGCGCTGCGCCGCTGCGATTGCCGGTCTTTGTCCGCGGCGTGCCGAGATAACCGGTTTGGTTTTATCCTGCTTTTGCAGTCTTTCGTCCGCACACGCCCGTTCTCTACGCAAACAAAGCGGAGCACCGGTTATGGCGCTCCGCTCCCATCTCTTGTACGATTGTTTTTGTTTATTGTCCGGCCGTCTCCTGCATAAAGGCTTCCGACAGAAAAGCCGCAATCGCTTCGACGCCGCAATCGATGAGTGCCCTGCCCTTCTCGGCAGAGGCCGCCGTGGTATCTCCCCAAGCGCCGCCGATGCAATAAGCATGGAAATTGCTGAAGGTACGGAACGGCGTTCCGTTCCAGCGATTGACCGCATCCAGCCCCGGCAGGGGCTTTTCGCATGTTGCGCGTTCCATGTGCATCCGATCGCCGCACAGCGCCATTCCAACGCTCGTGATCATCTCCGCGCCATGGCCGCGCCCATTCCGCCGATCGGCCAACAGCTCCGCGCCCCGCACGCCAACGGCCGCCCACCAATCCGCCGTCGCAGCGGCATATCCCTCTGCCGTCAGGCGGCGGCATACGGAGGAAGCAGCGAACCCGTTGAGCGAATGCACGTTCAAGAACAACACCGCGCGCGCACCGCAGGTCTTCAGCAGAGAGGACGCAACGGCGTACACATAGGCCTCCAGCACATCGGTCGGCACATGCACCGTGCCGTCCATGGCGCAGAACTCAGCGGTATCCCCATAGGGAATGACCGGTGCGACCAAGCAGCCCGTGCGCTGCGCGATCAACGGGGCTACGGCCTCCGCAACGGCCACATCCAGCCCCACGGGGCCATGCGCTCCCAGTATCTCAATCGAAGCCAGCGGCAGGATGATGGCGGGCGCTTTGGCCGCGCGCGCTCTGAGATCCGCAGCGGTCAGGTTTTGCAGCAGGCAGTCCTGTTCCATACGGGCGCTCCCCTCAGTCACGCGGCTTGATCGTGACCGGCTTGCCCGTCACCGCCGATTCCGTCACGGCCAGCGCCACGTCCATCGAGCGGCATGCATCCGGGATATCGCTGCGGACCGGCGTGCCCAGGCGGATCGCGTCGACGAATTCGTTCCACTCCTCATGGAACGGATGATGATCGACCGAACCGGAATTCGGCTCGATCATGGGCAGCTCCACCCAATCGTTCTGCTGCGGGAACAGCGATTTGGAATAGAGCTTGCCGTTGCGGATCGCACCGCCGGTGCCCAGCAGATCGATATTGAACTGGTAGGGGAACGCAAGCCCGTCCAGCGAGGCCGACATGCGGCCCACGCTGCCGTTGCAGAAGCGCACCGACGCAGAGATCGTCGTATCAAAATCAAAATCGGGCCGGCCGGGGGTCGCAAACGCGCAGACCTCCGCCACCTCGCCGTTGAGATAGCGCGCGGCATCCGCGGCATGGCAACCGCCCGTAATCATTGCGCCGCCGGCGAATTCGCGCTTGCGGATCCACGGGTAGCTCGAAAAGGTGGGCTTGATCCCATGCCAGTAATCCGTACCGGCATAATACACATCCCCGATGGCGCCGGATTCGACCAGATGCTTGAGGTTGGCCACAAGCGGCACCCAGCGGATCAGGAAGCTGACCACCGTCTTTTTTTCGGATTTCACGGCCGCATGGTACAGCGCATCCGTCTCCTCGGGCGAAATGCCGACCGGTTTTTCCAAAACGAGGTGCTTGCCTGCGCTGAGCGCAAGCAGGCTCTCGTCCGCATGCAGATAGTTGGGCATGCATTCGACCACGATCTCGACCGCTTCATCATCCAGCATGTCCTCATAACGGTCGTATGCCCTTGCGCCGGGCGCGACACGGTCGATCAGCGCCCGGGCCTTTTCGATGGAACGGCCGCAGATCGCGGCCACATAGACATATGGGTTGTCCCGGATTGCCTCGGCATGCTGCACGGCGACCTGACCGGTCCCGCGAATGCCCACGCCGAGCAATCCCTCCTGAAACTGAGCCATGTTATTTTACCTCAAGCATATTGTAGATATCGAGGGAGTATCTGCTGAATTCCGGCAGCAGCTTCTGTTCCAGCGTCCTGGGGCGCGGCAGCTCGATCTCGACTGCGCCGACCATGCGGGACGGGCGCGCGGAGAGCACCACCACGCGGTCGGACAGGAACACGGCCTCGTTGATCTCATGCGTTACAAACAGTACCGTTTTCTTTGCTTCCGCCCAGATGCGCAGCAGCTCAAAGTTCATCTTCTCGCGCGTGATCGCATCCAGCGCGCCGAAGGGTTCGTCCATCAGGATGAGCTTCGGATCGTGGATCAATGCGCGCGCAATCGAAACGCGCTGCTGCATGCCGCCCGACAGCTCGTTGGGATAGCAGCGCTCAAAGCCCTTCAGGCCGACGAGCTCCAGCAATTCCATGGCGCGCGGGACATACTTCTTCCGGTCGAGTTTCAAAATTTCAATGGGCAGCAGGACATTATCGATCACCCTGCGCCAATCGAGCAGCAACGCCTTCTGGAAGACGAAGCCGACCTCCTTCTGCGGATCGAATTCTTCTTTATCGACGATCAGCTCGCCGGAGGTCTGGGGCATGAGGCCCGCGATGATGCGCATCAGCGTGGTCTTGCCGCAGCCGGACGGGCCGACAATGCTTACAAATTCCTGAACTCCTACGTCGAAGGACACGCTGCCAAGCGCCTCGAGCTCGCCCTCGCGGGTGGTATAGACCTTTTTCAGGTTACGGATCGACAACAGCGTCTTTTTCTCTTCCATGATGACCGCTCTTTCTATCAGCTTCTGTTTCGGGGATGCCGCGCCGCTGGGTGCGGCGGCGCGGCACTATCGGATTGGATTTAGGGAATCTTATTCCATCTCAAAGTTGGTGTACGGGGTTTCCGGCAGGAAGCTCGCGTCGTAGATATCCTCCACGCTGAAGCTCAGCTCGGTCTGGTAGTTGTTGACCAGATCGTAGGTCTGCTGCATCTTGGCCGGATCAATGTAGCCAATGCCGTTGTCCTTGTAGTTCTGCGTCTTGAGGAACTTGTACTCAATCTGCAGGGACTTGAGCAAGTCGTCCTTGTTGATGGAGTGATACTTGGACAGGATCTCAATGGCCTCCTCGGAATTGTTGAGCGTGTACTCCCATGCGCGGTACGTTACATCGAGGAACGTCTTGAGCATCTCGGGATCGTTGGCAATGGTATCATCGCTGGCAATATAGGAATGCGCATAGCACTGGAAGCCGTAATCCGCCCACAGGAAGTTGCTGAAGCCGCCTTCCGGGATGGCGCTCTCAAAGTTCGGATAACCGGTGAGCAGCTCGAACACGACGTCCGCATTGTGCGAAGCCAGAGCGGAAACCTTGGCCGTGGACTCGATGTTGACAAACTCAACGCTGTTCGGATCGACGCCGATCATGGAGGCGAAGGCCGGCCACATGACCTTATGGCCATCGGTCTCGGGGACGGCAACCGTCTTGCCGACGATATCCTGCGGGCAGGTGATACCGCTGTCGTCCCAGAAATACATGGAGTTGGGATGGTTGTCGAAGATGATGCCGATGATCTTCGCCTTGGCATCCTGCGCACGATACTGGAACACCACGGGCGCGTCGGCGATGGCGATGTCGGCCGTGCCGGCGTCGATGGCCGTCACGGAATAGCCGGAGCCCTGACCGATGATGATGTTGACATCAAGACCCGCTTCCTTGTACCAGCCCTTGTCCAGCGCGACATAGTACGGGCTGTGGTCGGCGGCGATGGTCCAGTTCAGCAGGAAGTCCACCTTCTTCAGTTCCTTGGGCTCCTCGGTTGCATCCGTGGTGTCGGCGGGCTCGTTCGCAGACGAATCGGATGCTGCGGGCGCGGCAGTCGGATCTGCGGGCGCATTGGACGGCGCACAGGCTACCAGAGCGACAGCCATGACCAGAACCAACAGCAGTGACAACAGTTTCTTCATGTTCGTTCCTCCTTCATTGTTTTTGGTTTTGTTGTTTTCTCTCCTGCCGGCGCATGCCGCGCGCAGCAGTACCGGCAGGGATATTCTGAAACCGGGGCCGCCAGTCGCTCAGGCGTCCACTCGTTCCTTAACGAAGTTCCACGGCATCAGCAGGCGCTCGCCCAGCGAGACCAGCAGGTACATGCCCCAGCCGAGCAAGCTCATCATGATCAGCGATGCAAACATCGGCGGCGTATCCATGGTGAGCTGCGCGTTGACGATCACATAGCCGAGCCCCTTGTCCGAGGCGATCAGCTCGCCCACGATCACGCCCATAATGCACAGCGAGCTGCTGATTTTCAGGCCGGAGAAGATATAGGGCAGCGCGCCCGGCAGCTGAATTTTGAACAGAATCTGCCAGCGGTTCGCCCCCAGATACCGCACCAGATCGATCAGCTGGCGATCCTGTGCGTTGAGACCCGTCACGGTGTTGATGACCATCGGGAAGAAGCTGATCAGAAATGCGATGAACACGTTGGTCTTGAGGCCGTAGCCGATCCAGATCAGCAGAATCGGCGCGATCGCAATCATCGGCAGTGAGCTGATGAGGATGAACGCCGGCATCAGGATGTTCTGTACCGTTTTCGACCAGACGATCATGATGGCGAGCGCAATGCCGCCGGCGGCCACGACCGCGAAGCTGATGGCATACTCCTTGAGCGTAACCAGAATGTTGAGCGCCCAATGATAGTTGGCGTCCGGCTGCGGTACGACCAGATGGTAAAACGCGCTGGAAGGCGTGCAGAGGAACGCTTCCCTCACGTTGAACACGCGTACCAGAACCTCCCAGACCAGCAGAAACAGCACGATGGAAACGATGTTCTGCAGTCCCTTCATGGCCTTTGCGCCCTGCTTTGGCAGCAGGCTGCCCTTCTGAACCTTGCTCTTCATGGACTATTCCTCCAGTTCCATTCTGTTCGCCCACGGCATGCACAGATGCTCCCCGATCGAGATCAGGCGGAAGAACAGCAGGCCGATCGCCGCCAGCAGGAGCAGGCAGGCAAACATGGTTGCCATGTCGATATTGGCCTGCGCGGAGCGCAGCAGGCGGCCCAGTCCGCTCTTGGAAGCAATGAACTCACCGACGATCGAGCCGGTAACGCACATGGTTGCGCTCGTTTTGATGCCCGCGAACAGGTGCGGCAGCGCATTGGGAATGCGGATCTTGGCGAATATCTGCGCCTTGGTCGCGCCGAGGTACCCCACCAGATCGAGCAGGTTCTCATCGATCTCGATCAGACCTGTCACCGTATTGATGACGACCGGGAAGAACGCCACCAGTACCGCGACAAAGACATTGGTCTTGAGCCCGTAGCCGAACCAGAGCAGGAACAGCGGTGCAAGCGCGATCTTCGGAATGGAGTTGAGCAGCACGATCACCGGCATGATGAGCTTGTTGAGCGGCTTGGACCAGGCGATCAGAAGCGCCAGCAGCACGCCGGCCACCAGCGTGACCAGAAAGCTGAGCAGAATTTCGCTGGCGGTCGTGCCGATGTTCAGCCACCAGTTGTTCTTGGCCGCCATAGCCGGGTCGAACAGGCTTTTCAACACCAGGAGCGGTGATGGCAGCACATACTTCTTGATGTGAAAGATTTCAATGGCTCCCTGCCAGATGCCGAGCACCACCAGTACGCCGACAATCTTCCCAAGAATGGACTTCACGCGACGGAATACCTTGGACTTTTTCATGCTCTCTCCCCTTCCGCTTCCGCAGCCTGCCGGATCTCCTCAAGCCGGTACCCGAACCCGCTGCCGCCGAGCGACGCCATGGAAACACAGCCGTTCCTGCGCCTGTACAGGCCGGGATGGATGCGCGCCTCATCGCGCGAGGCATCCGGGCAAAACTGCATCGAATTGACCTCCACGCACATGATCGTGCCGGCATTGGCCGCCAGCAGGACGTGCGGTATGATCGCAAGCCGCGGATTCGTCAGGTCCTGCACCATGATGGCCATACCGTGCTGCCGCGCCCAGCAAAGCGAGAGCATCGCTCCGGTCAGCGTTTTGCAGGTCTTGAGCGCCACGCCGTTCCAGCCCAGCGCATAGCCCTCAGCCACGAAGCGCCAGTCATGCGCGCTCTCGTCCATGAGCAGGAGCCTGCGCTCGCTGACCGCGTGCACATCGATGCGGTGCTTCTCCAGATCATACGGGAACGGCTGCTCAACATACAGAATGCGGTCGAAGATTGCCGGT
>JAQXRK010000149.1 GCA_029218485.1 bacterium
ATATGTATCTCGGTACGGTCAGCCTGAAGCATGTGGACTACGAGAAGCGGGAAGCGGAGTATGCCATCGCGATGCACCCCACCACCTGGGGCACGGGAGCGGCCCGGACGGCAACACGGCTTATCTCGGAGATGGCGTTCCAAATGCTGGGCCTCGGACGCATCTATCTGAACGTACTGGAGGACAACGGCCGCGCCGTGCGCTTTTATGAACACAATGGGTTTGTGCGGACCGGCGAGACGGAGACCACGCACAGGGACACTGTGAAAAAACTTCTCTGGTATGAAATGAAGGATGGCGGCGAGTCCGCTGTCTCGCTGGACAAAAAGCAGAAGATCGTGTTCTTTACTGCCGTCAACGCACAGCTTTGCGGTGGACGAAAACTGTTCTTGGATTATGGAATGCACCTTGCCGATCAACTGGGCTATGACACCTATTATATAGCGAACGGCTTGGGTGAAATGGAACAAGAGAATCAGGATTCCAAATTAAAAATTCTGGATGTAAATGAAGTTGATTTTTCGCTATTCAGAGGAGCCATTGTTTTCACGGCATTCAATCATCTGTTTTACTTGCTGGCAAGGATACAAGACGTTCCAGATATAAAAATCTGTCTGTATTATGGACATCCGAATATCTTCAATTGGTTGGATAATCAGGTTCCATTCCCGCAGAAACAAGGCTGGGCATCGGCTTTGGAAATCATCAGAGAGAAGAATGCACTGTGTCTGCAGGATGGAAGCAATTTATTGGCAGCAAATAAAATAAGCACGCAACGGTTTGATCCCTGTTTCGTCCCTCCAATATTGCACGAACCGGAACAGAGCTGCAACAAATCGCATGCTTATGTGAAGGGAAAAATCCGCTTTCTCTGGCTGGGAAGGCTGGACAATGATAAGGTGCAGTCTATCATCAATTGTCTGGACAATCTGCTGGCGGCAGATCTGGACATGGCGATCGAGTTTCATATCATTGGCGACGGCAATGCGAAGGACAAGATCGTCTGCGAGAAATATGCGCCCAAAATCGATATCCTTTTTACCTCTTACCTCTACGGGGAGGCGCGCGACTCCTATATCAGACAGCATGCGGATATTGCGGTGGCCATGGGCATATCCGCGATGGACTGCGCCATGCTGGGCGTGCCGACGGTCATTCCCGTTGTATCGGATCAACCGTTCAGCGGGGATCGATATGTCTATATTTTTGATGCACCGGCATACTCCCTCGGTTGGAATCAGGAAGATCTGGAGCGACTGGGAGCCAAAACGCATACGATCCGCGAGGTGATCGACGCGGTATGCGATGACCCGGATCGCCGCGCAGAACTGATAATGAGAGGGATGGATTATTGCCGGCAGACCTTTTCATTGGAAGACGGGTCTCGCCTGCTCCTGAATGCACTTGCCCGGACGGAGCTGACGGTAAGGGACTGCATGTCGTGCAGACTGATCCGGAAGCAGATGAAGCAATACGCATTGTTCTGCAAGCTCAGCCGCAGATCGGGGTTTGACCGGTATCACGCCTTTGTCAGTCGTATGAACGGGATTCAAAGCGTTCACGGATGGAAAAAGCTGGCCTACTATCCGAACGAACTGCGAAAAACGATCCAAAACCGCATTGGGCAGAACCCACTGTACAATCGCGCGGCCGCAAGATTGGCATATTCGAGGTATCCGGCAAAGATCAGAGCGATCCGAAAAGTGTATCGGTCCGCGAAAAAGATGAAGGTGGCGTTTCTGGTGCTCTTTAACGGCGTCTTCCCGTTCCGGGCGGTGTTTGAAAAGATGTGCACCGATTCCCACTTTGATCCCTGGATTATTGTGATACCCAATGCCACCCGCACACGGGAGTATCAGCAGAAAAAGTACAGCGAAGCGTTTCACGATTTGTCCCAGCAGTATGGCAACCGGGTGCTGCACGGGTATGATTGGGAGAAGGAAAAGATTCTGGAGTTGCATGAGGATTTCCAGATCGTGTTTTTTAACAATCCGTACGATCAACTGGTGCACAGAGAGCACGGAGCAAAATATTTTGCGCACAGGAACGTGCTGATGCTGTATGCGAACTATGGCTTTGCCGCGCTCAAATATTGGGATGAGGTGATCGGCACAGAGTTCTTCAATTCCATGTGGAAGGTATGCGTGGAAACGGAGGGGAACCTCGAGTATTTGAAGCAGCACGAGCTCCTGCAGGGAAAGAACGGGCTGGTTACGGGCTATTTGAAGATGGATAGTTTTGCAAACTATCAGCCCTCCGCGAAGAAGAGAAAGATGGTTCTCATCTGCCCGCATCATTCGGTTTGGGGATGGAATAAGCTGAACATCTCCAATTTCCTGACCTATGCCGACCTGTTTATCGAACTGCCGAAGAAGTTTCCGGAGCTCGACTTTGTGTTTCGGCCGCACCCGCTGCTGTTCGACAATTTGGTTGCGAACAAAATCTGGACGGAGGAGCAGGTGGAAACCTACCTTGCAAGGCTGTTGGCAAGCCCCAATATGACCTATGACAAGAGCGGCGACTATTTTCAGACATTCTGTGACAGCGATGCCATGATCCACGATTGTGGATCCTTCATTGGGGAGTATCTTTTCACGGAAAAGCCCTGCTGCTATCTGCTCAAATCAGAGGAGCAGGTCAGCGAGACGCTGCTGCCGCTGGGACAGGCGTGTATGGAACAGTATTATCACGCGTCCCGGGCAGAGGAGATCGAACGGTTTATTCAAGATGTGGTGATAGAGGGGCACGATCCGCTGAAGGAACAGCGGGAGGCATTCTCCAGAACCGTTTTGAAGAAATACTATCCGTTTGCCGCGGATCGGATCATCCAGGAGATCAAGGATTGCATCATCGGGCAAGACGAAATCGCAACGGAGGTATAGGGCATGAACATTGCACTGATCATCGCGGGCGGCAGCGGCCGCCGCATGCAGCAGGAAATTCCCAAGCAGTTTATCAACGTCAATGATAAGCCGATCATTATTTACACGCTGGAGGCGTTTCAGAAGCACCCGGATATCGATGAGATCGGCGTGGTGTGCATCGACGGGTGGCACGATATCCTGCGCGCCTATACGCGCCAATACCGCATCGATAAGCTCAAATGGATTGTTCCGGGCGGGGAAAACGGGCAGGATTCCATTCGCAACGGCGTTTTGGAAGCGGAGCGCCGCTATCGTCGTGAAGATATCATCCTTGTTCACGATGCGATCCGGCCGCTTGTGTCGCACGATATCATTTCGGACTGCATCGTCCAGTGCAAAAAGTATGGTTCCGCAATCGTGACCACGCCCTGCAATACGGCGGTGCTCCGGAAAACCGGCGCCGAGTGTTCGGGCGAGATTGTGGATCGGCAAACGCTTGCCATGACGCAGACGCCGCAGGCGTTCCCGATCGGCAGGCTCGCTGATGCGCATCGCACGGCGCTGGAGCGCGGGATTGTCAACTCCGTAGCCAGCTGCACGATGATGATAGAGCTGGGGGAGACGGTGCATTTTTCCATCGGTTCGGAAACGAACATCAAGCTGACGACAAAGGATGATCTGGAGATTTTCAAAGCGCTTTTAGCGATCAGGAAGTGAGGGGGACACGCGGATGCGATTGGAAGCACTGAGAAGGCAGGTCTGCGATGCGAACAGGCAGCTCAAGGCCTGTGGGCTCGTCATCCTGACATGGGGCAATGTTTCCGCATACAGCCCGGAGGAAGGGGTCATGGTCATCAAGCCCTCGGGGATCGCCTATGAGGAGCTGACATCGCAAAATATGGTGCTGGTCGATCGGAACGGCAGCGTTCTGGAGGGCGACCTCCAGCCGTCGTCGGACACCATGACGCATCTGGAACTGTATAAACAATATCCGTCCATTGGGAGCATCGTACATACGCATTCCCCGTGGGCGACGATCTGGGC
>JAQXRK010000150.1 GCA_029218485.1 bacterium
TAGGGATTCGATAGTTCCCATTTCCCTTGGGAATCAGTTTGCATTCAAAGAGAGGCCAGAGATCGATACCCTGCATGAATATTTCCCTTCAGCCCTGTCTCTTCCCACACATTGAATGGTATGTGGATAAATGCGCGGCCACTCTCAGCAGAGAGGGACGCACGAAAGCGATATGTCATTTGTCTGCCATCCCTTCCCATATTTTGAGATAAATTCCACTTGCAGATCTGTTTGGCTCCATGTTATCCCATAACAAAAAAGAACCAAAGAACAGACACAACAGAGCAAAGCACTATGTTTGAGAACCGTATGACGAACGGCGCGGGGTGCCCGCACCGTTCGTATCCGTGTTTTCGCTTCCTCACGTCAGATGTACCTGCGCTTCTCGGCAAGCAACTGCCCATCGGTATACAGGCGCATCAGGCCGGAGAGGCCGTCTGCAACTGCGGAACAGACGATCGGCACGCCGTTGACCCGCGCGCTCAATGCGTACCGCAATTCAACGAGGCCCTCCCATTCGCTGTAGACCTGGCCGTCCACGACCAAGATGGTGCGCGGCTCCCTGCGATAGACCTCGATCTGCATGCCCTTATAGGTTTCGTAGAAGACCTGCCTGCCGCGTCCGTCAAAGGGGCCGATCGGGCTGTCCGATGCGGCCTCCGCAGCGGCCTGTCGCTCCGCCTCCACCGCTTGTTCCGCCTGTTTGCTGAAGGACGCTTGCGGCGGGAGCTTCCCGAGCTTCGCCGCTGCTTTGACGCCGCTGATCAGGAAGGCGAGCACCCAGGCATGGAATACCGCGTCCAGCAGGCTCGACGTATCCCTGCGAAAAATGATCCAGCCAATCAGAAATACGGTGTCGAGCGCATAGACGATCAATGCGGCGGTCATCCAGCGCGTATTGTTCTTGGACAAGGCATAGCAGAGCAGGAACAGTCCGATAAACAATGCGCCGATGATCAGGCCGCCGAGCACCTGACCGCCGCCGGAACCGGCGAAGTAGGCATAGGCGATCTGCGGAATGGCCGCAGAAAACAGGTTGCGAAGGCCGAACTGCGCAACCATGGCGAGCACGTTCAGCGCTGTCAAAATGGTCATCAGCAGCAGGTTGCTGCGGGCCGCGGCATAGCTTTTCTGTAATTTCTGTTGCTCGTTCACAGAGATTCCCCCTAAACAGAAAAGCGGCGTACAGAGGCCTCTGTACGTCGCTCATTCGTCAGCTGTCAGACAAGCTCAAGAACAACCATCTCTGCGGCGTCACCGCGACGGGGCCCCAGCTTGTACATGCGGGTATAGCCACCGCGGCCAACTTCGCTGTTGCGCTTGTCATACTTCGGAGCGAGGTCACGGAACAGCTTCTCCACAACGGGATGGGCGCGATCCGCGGTGCGCTCTTTGTATTCCGACTTGCTCTCGCCCTTCTCCTTGGGCGCGGGCATATCATAGAGGTAGGACATGATCATGCGGCGAGCATGGAGCTTCGACGGCTGATCGACAACCTTCTCGACCTTGACGATCTGGTCTTTCTCGTTGTAGGTGTCCTTCTCCACGGTGTTGCTGTTGCTGTATTCCTTGACGGCCAGCGTGATCAGCTTCTCAGCAATGGAGCGAACCTCTTTGGCACGCGCTTCGGTGGTCACGATCTTGCCGTTCCACAGGAGCGCCGTGGTGAGGTTGCGCAGCATCGCAACGCGCTGGTCCGAGGCCTTACCAAGCTTGCGGTTTGCCATTTTAGGTTCCTCCCTTATTCATCACTCGCGCGAAGGGACAGGCCCAGCGCGCTCAATTTCTGCTGCACTTCCTCCAGGGACTTGCGTCCGAGGTTGCGCACCTTCATCATCTCATCCTCATCGCGCTGCACGAGCTCTTCAACCGTGTTGATGCCGGCGCGCTTGAGGCAGTTGTAGGAGCGGACGGAAAGATCGAGATCTTCGATGTTCATCTCGAGGATCTTCTCCTTCTTGCTCTCCTCTTTCTCGACGAGGATCTCAACGCCCTGCACATGATCCGTCAGGTTGATGAACAGCATCAGATGCTCGGTGAGAATCTTTGCCGCGAGGCTTGCCGCCTCGTCGGGCTTGATGCTCTCATCCGTCCAGATCTCCAACGTGAGCTTGTCGTAATCGGTGATCTGGCCGACGCGGGTGTTCTCCACCGTGAAGTTCACCTTTTTGATCGGCGTGTAGATGGAGTCGATGGCGATCTCGCCGATGGGCATGTCAGGGCGCTTGTTGCGCTCGACCGTCACATAGCCGCGGCCATGCTCCAGCATCATCTCGATGTGGAGCTTGGCGCCTGCATCCAGCGTTGCGATGTGGAGTTCCGGGTTGATGACCTCAACATCCGCATCGGGCAGGATATCGCCCGCTGTGACTTCGCATTCACCGGAGGCATCGATGATAACCTTCTTCGGCTCGCTGCAATGCAGCTTGCAGCAGAGCTCCTTGAGGTTCAGAATGATCTCCGTGACATCCTCCTTGACGCCCTCGATCGTCGAAAACTCATGCAGGACGCCATCAATGCGCACGGAGGTCACCGCGACGCCGGGCAGGCTGGAAAGCAGCACGCGGCGCATGGAGTTACCGAGGGTCGTACCGAATCCGCGCTCCAACGGCTCAACGACAAATTTGCCGTACCGATCCGTCAATTCCACACATTCGAGCTTGGGTTTTTCGATCTCTATCATGTCATACCCTCCTTAGTCGTTTGTTGCTTAGGACAAGCCACACGGCTGATTACCTGGAGTAGTACTCAACGATGAGGTGCTCTTCGATCGTCAAGTCAATATCATCGCGCTGCGGCAGGGCCAGCACTTTGCCGGTGAGCTTCTCAGCGTCGAGCTCGAGCCACTTCGGAACGGTGCGGCTTGCACCCTGCTCCTTGAGGGTCTTGAAGCACTCGACATCGCCGCTCTTTTCACGAACGGAGATCACGTCGCCGACCTTCACCTGATAGGAGGCGATGTCGACCTTCTTGCCGTTCACGCGGATGTGGCCGTGCGTGACCATCTGGCGCGCCATCGGGCGGGACTCGCCGAAGTTCAGGCGGTACGCCACGTTGTCAAGGCGCTGCTCCAGCAGGGCGAGCATGTTCTCGCCGGTTACGCCGCGCATATTGGTGGCCAATTCATAGTATTTCCGGAACTGGGATTCCAATACGCCATAAGCACGACGAACTTTCTGCTTTTCGCGGAGCTGGATGCCGTACTCGGACTGCTTGCGGCGGCCCTGGCCATGCATTCCCGGCGGGGTGTGACGCTTCGTCACGGAGCACTTATCGGAGTAGCAGCGGTCGCCCTTGAGGAACAGCTTCGTGCCTTCGCGACGGCACTGTCTGCAGACGGAACCTGTATATCTAGCCATAGCTGTATTGCCTCCTTACACTCTTCTGCGCTTGGGCGGACGGCATCCGTTATGCGGGATGGGGGTCACGTCCTTGATCATGTTGACCTCAAGACCGGCGGTCTGCAGCGCGCGGATCGCGGCTTCACGGCCGGAGCCGGGGCCCTTCACATAGACCTCAACGGTGCGCAGGCCATGCTCCATCGCAGCGCGGGCAGCGGTCTCAGCAGCCATCTGCGAGGCAAACGGCGTGGACTTCTTGCTGCCGCGGAAACCGAGGGAACCAGCGCTGGACCAGGAGATCGCGTTGCCCTGCAGGTCGGTGATGGTAACGAGCGTGTTGTTGAAGGAAGAACGGATGTGCGCGGCACCGCGCTCGATGTTCTTCTTTTCACGACGCTTGCGAGAAACTGTTTTCTTAATCTTCGCCTTAGCCATGTCTCGCTACCCCCTTACTTTCTCTTGCCGCTCTGGGTGCGTTTCGGACCCTTGCGGGTTCTTGCATTCTGCTTGGTGCTCTGACCGCGCACGGGCAGGCCCTTGCGGTGGCGGACGCCACGGTAGCAGCTGATCTCGATCAGCCGTTTGATGTTCAGCGAGGTTTCACGGCGCAGATCGCCCTCTACCTTCACATTGTGGTCAATATACTCTCTGAGCTTGTTGACATCGTTCTCATCCATATCGCGCACGCGGATATCGGGATCAACGCCAGTCGCTGCGAGAATGTCCGAAGCGGTCTTGCGGCCGATACCATAGATATAGGTCAAGCCGATTTCGATGCGCTTATCTCTGGGAAGATCTACGCCAGCAATACGTGCCATATCGTTCCTTTACCTCCGTCAAAATTTCGGTTTTGCTTCTATTTTTATTCCGCCGGAAATGCGCCAGAGGCGCCAGCCGCTCCGGCGGATATCTTTTGTGGCTTAACCCTGCTTCTGCTTATGCTTCGGGTTCTCGCAGATGATCATGATCCGACCCTTGCGCTTGATGACCTTGCACTTTTCGCAAATCGGTTTCACAGACGGTCTGACTTTCATGGTGATGCTCCTTTCAAGTTCTGTCAATTCTTACCGCGCCAGGTGATGCGGCCACGGGTCAAATCGTACGGGGACAGCTCCACTGTCACCTTGTCGCCGGGAAGAATGCGGATGAAGTTCATCCGAAGCTTACCCGATATCGTTGCGAGTATCTTATGCCCGTTCTGAAGCTTGACCTCAAACATCGCATTCGGATGCGCTTCAGAGACGATGCCTTCCACTTCAATGACGTCCTGCTTTGACAAGCTATCCCTCCTACTTTTGTTTTTCGGTGTTGTACCCGAGGGCCAACAGGTTTTTGCGGATCTCCGCATCCTGCACAGCCATTCCGCTTTTCAGCATTGCCGCAACTGGCTCCGCCGAAACCGGCTCGATGTGCAGATGCATCAGCTTTTTCTTCTTCGGGTGCGCGCACTTGCGCAGCGCGCCGTCGGCAAGATACACATGCTTGTCATCCGCAATACCCGTGATCAGGAACGCGCGTCCCCGGTCCCGGCCGGCTCTGGAGACCACCACGCGGCCGAGAACAGATTCCATTTCGCTCATGCGATGTCCTCCCCGTGCAGCGTCAGCAGCCTTGGCTCCTCTTCCGTGATGGACACGGTGTTCTCGTAATGCGCGGAGGGTTTACCATCCGCCGCAACAACGGTCCAACCATCCGGCTTTTGCAGAATGCGCGCCGTTCCGAGATTGATCATCGGTTCGATCGCAATCGTCATGCCCGGCTGCAGGCGAGGGCCGTGACCGGCCCTGCCGTAGTTCGGAACATCCGGTTCTTCATGCATTCTGTGGCCGATTCCATGGCCGATCATTTCCCGCACAACGCCGTAGCCGTGTGCCTCCGCATGCGCCTGGATCGCCGCGCCGATATCGCCGATGCGATATCCGGGGCGCGCATAGCGCAGGCCTTCGTAGAAGCACTCGCGGGTCACGCGGACAAGCTCCTGCACCTGCTCCGGAACATTGCCGATGAGCAGCGTGCGCGCAGCGTCGCCATGGAAGCCGTTGAGATAGGCCCCGACATCGACCGAAAGGATGTCACCATCCTTCAGCCGGTACTTGCCGGGAATGCCGTGAACCACCTGCTCGTTGACGGAGGTGCAGATGCTCTTGGGATAACCATTGTATCCAAGGAAGGATGGTTCTGCACCGCGGCTGCGAATGAACGCCTCCGCCTCGCGATCCAGCTCCTCAGTGGTGATCCCAACCGCAGCAATGCGCGCGAGCAGCCGCAGCGTGTCCTCCACCACCCGACCGGCCTCGTCCATCAGGGCGAGGTCGGCAGCAGTTTTGATCGTAATCATGCCCGTTCGATGGCCTCAACGATCTCCTGCGCAACCACATCGATTGCCTGATCGCCATTGACGGTCGAGAGCATATCGCGGGAAGCGTAGTAGTCGATCAGCGGCTGGGTCTGCGCTTCATAGACGCGGAGCCGGTTCTGCACCGTTTCCTCCTTGTCGTCATCGCGCTGGTACAGCTTGCCGCCGCACTTTGCGCAGCTCGTATCCGCATAGCTGGACACGTGATACGCAGCGCCGCAATCCGGGCACATCCGGCGGCCGCTGATGCGCGCAACGAGGCGCTCAAACGGCACGTCGATGTTGATCACACGGTCGATGCAGCAGATGGCAGACAGCGCATCCGCCTGAGCAACCGTGCGGGGAAATCCGTCGAACAGGAACCCCTGCGCGCAGTCGGGCTGCTGGATGCGGGTCTTGACCATGCCGATGATCACATCATCGGGCACCAGCTCGCCGCGGCTGATATAGCCCTGCGCAGCCTTGCCAAGATCCGTACCCTCGCGCATTTCAGCGCGGAGCATATCACCGGTGCTGATGTGCGCCAGACCATACCGCTCCGCAATGCGCTCCGCCTGCGTACCCTTGCCTGCTCCCGGAGGGCCTAAGAAAATCAGTTTCATAGATGCACCCTCCGCTCAGTTCAGGAAGCCCTTGTAATGCCGCATGAGCATGTGGCTTTCGAGCTGATCCGTCGTTTCGAGCGCCACGCTGACCATGATCAGGATGCTCGTTGCACCGAACGTCGAGGTCTGGCCAAGGTAATGCAGCGCAATCGTCGGCAGAATCGCGATTACCGCGAGGAACAGAGAACCGAACAGCGTGAGACGGCCGCTGATCTTCGCCAGATATTCGCTGGTCGGGCGGCCCGGACGCAGGCCCGGAATGAAGCCGCCGTTCTGCTGGAGGTTCTTCGACATCTCGATCGGATTAAACGTGATCGCACTGTAGAAGTAACCAAAGCCGACAATCAGGAGCGCGTAGACGATGTAGTAGATCACCGAACCCGCACCCAAGTACTTCGTGTAGAACGCATAGAACCCGCTGTTCGGCCAGAACTGCGCGATCATGCCGGGGAACTGGATCAGAGTCATCGCGAAGATCAGCGGCAGAACGCCGTTCGCGTTCGCCTTGATCGGCAGATAGGTGCTCTGACCGCCATACATCTTGCGGCCAACCACGCGCTTGGCGTACTGGACCGGGATGCGGCGCTGCGCATTGTCCACATAGACGACCAGCGTGATCATGCCGACCACGAGGACGAGCAGTCCGATGAATGCGATCGTCGAGACGGCCACGTTCGGAACCGGAGCGGCAGCATCGCCAACCGGACGAACACCGAACGTACCGGCAAACAGCTGGCTGAACCAGCCGATGACCGTGGAAGGCACGCGGGATACGATCGAGGCAAAGATCAGCATCGAAATGCCGTTGCCAATGCCGTTCTCCGTGATGCGCTCACCGAGCCACATCAGGAACGCCGTACCGGCGGTGGAGCAGATACCGATGACGCCATAGCTGACCCAGGTCGGCCAGTTGCTGTTGGCGAAGATGGTCTGCCCGGCGCCCATGCCGGCTTCGAGGCCGGCAAAGATGCCGATCGACTGAACGAGCGCCAGACCGATGCCGGTGTAGCGGGTGATCCGTTCAATCTTCTGACGGCCGTCCTCCTCCTTGCTCATGCGCTCCAGCGCCGGGATGGCGATGGTCAGCAGCTGCAGGATGATCGACGCCGTGATGTAGGGCGAGATACCCATTGCAAACAGCGTCACCTGCGAGAAGGAGCTACCGGTCAGCAAATCGAGGAAACCAAGGATATCGTAGCTTTGAGCAGCCTGAGCGACCATGTCGACGTTGACGCCGGGGATCGGGATAAAGCAGCCGAGGCGGTAGATGACGATCAGGAGGAGCGTCAACAGCATCTTCTTGCGGATATCCTTGATCTTAAACGCGTTGATAAACGTCTTAAACATTAGCCGATCACCTCAACGCTCCCGCCCGCAGCCTTGATGGCCTCGTCCGCGGTCTTGGAGAATTTCGCGGCCTTCACGTTCAGCTTCTTGGTCAGCTCGCCATTGCCCAGAACCTTCAGACCGTCCTTTTCGATCTTGCTGATGATGCCCAGCTCTTTGAGCAGCTCAGCGGTCACTACGGTGTCATTCTCCAAACCGTTCAGGTCGGAAATGTTGATGATGGTGTACTCTTTTGCCCAGATATTGGTGAAGCCGCGCTTCGGAAGACGGCGCGCCAGCGGCATCTGACCGCCCTCAAAACCGTTCTTCTTGCTTCCGCTTCTGGCCTTCTGGCCCTTATGACCCTTTGTGGAGGTCTTACCCATGCCGGAACCGGTACCGCGGCCAATGCGCTTGGACTTTTTGACCGAACCGGCGGCGGGCTGCAGCTCATGCAATTTCATGATACATGTCCTCCTCAGTTAGACTTCTTCCACCTTGACAAGGTGCTTCACTTTGAACAGCATGCCACGGGTGCACGCATTGTCCGGCTTCTCGACGACGCTGTTGGTCTTGTGGAGACCCAGCGCTTTAATCGTTGCCTGCTGGTCAGCCAGCGCGCCGATGGTGCTCTTCACGAGCGTGATTCTCAACGTTGCCATTGTACGCGCCTCCTTAGCCCAGAATTTCTTCAACGGTCTTGCCGCGAAGCTTCGCAACCTGCTCGGCGGTACGGAGCTGAGAGAGCCCGTTCATCGTCGCCTTCACGCAGTTGCTCGGATTGTTGGAACCGAAGGACTTGGTGCGGATATCGCGGATGCCGACCATCTCGAGCACTGCACGAGCGGGACCGCCAGCGATAACGCCGGTACCCTCTTCAGCGGGGAGCATGCGGACATGGCCCTTGCCGAATTTACCCTCGACCTGATGCGGGATCGTCGTGCCAACGATCGGGACCTCGATCATGTGGCGCTTCGCATCCTCGACGCCCTTGCGGACCGCCTCAGGAATTTCAACAGCCTTGCCAAGACCAACGCCGACCTTGCCGTTCTCATTGCCGACGACCATCAGCGCGGTGAAACGGAAGTTTTTACCGCCCTTGACGACCTTGGCGACGCGGTTGATCGCGACGAGGCGCTCTTTGAATTCAGAGGGCTCTTTTTCAAATCTCTTGTTCTGCATCTCGTTTCCTCCTTAGAAGTCCAGGCCTGCTTTGCGGGCGCCGTCAGCGAGGGCCGCTACACGACCGGTGTACAGATAACCGCCGCGGTCAAAAACGACCTGCTTGACACCCTTTTCCAAAGCGCGCTTGCCGATCAGCTCGCCAACGAGCGAAGCGGCTTCGGTCTTGGTCTTCTCGGACAGTTCGCCACGGATCTCGGCATCCAGCGTGGAAGCGGCGACCAGGGTGTTACCGACTTCGTCATCGATGATCTGCGCGTAGATATGGTTCGTGCTGCGATACACATTCAGTCTCGGACGCGCGGGCGTACCGATGATGTGGCGACGCTGACGATAATGGCGCTTTACGCGGATAGCATTCTTATCGATTCTTGTAACCATCTCTTGTCACTCCTTCCTGCCTTATTTACCGGTCTTGCCTTCCTTGCGGCGAACGACCTCGTTCTCATAGCGAATGCCCTTGCCCTTGTAGGGTTCCGGCTCGCGGACCGCACGGATGTTGGCAGCGATCTGACCGACTTTCTGCTTATCGATGCCCTTGACGGTGATCTTCGTCGGGGCGGGAACTTCGAAGGTGATGCCATCGGGCTGCTCGAATTCAACCGGATGGGAATAACCGACGTTGAGAACCAGCTTGTTGCCCTGCATCTGGGCACGGTAGCCGGTACCGGCGATCTCGAGCTTCTTCTCGAAGCCCGTCGTCGTGCCGACGACCATGTTGTTGATGAGCGTGCGGGACAGGCCGTGCAGCGCGCGATGGCGCTTGTTGTCGCTGGGGCGCTTGACGGTCAGGACGCCCGCGTCCTGCTCAATAATCATATCGCGCGAGATCTTCTCGGACAGCTGACCCTTGGGGCCCTTGACCGTGACGACATTCGCTTCATCGACCGTAATTGTCACTCCGCCAGGAATCTGGACAGGAAGTTTTCCGATACGAGACATTCTTTACTCCTCCGTTACTGTTAGTTGGTTACCAGATGTAAGCGAGAACCTCGCCGCCAACGCCCAGTTTGCGGGCCTCGCGGTCGGTCATCACGCCGCGGGACGTCGAGAGAATGGCAACACCGAGGCCGTTGAGCACCTTCGGCACCTCGTCCTTACGTGCATAGACGCGGAGGCCGGGGCGGGAGATGCGCTTCAGACCGACGATGACGCGCTGCTTGTTCGCGCCGTACTTGAGCTGGATACGGATGGACTTCTGGATGCCGTTCTCGACCACTTCAAAGCCCTTGATGTATCCTTCGTCGAGCATAATCTGCGCAATCGCCTTTTTGATCGTGGAAGCGGGTACCTCAACGGTCTCATGCTTTGCGATGAGCGCGTTGCGGATTCTGGTGAGCATATCAGCAATGGTATCCGTCATGATGAATATCCTCCTTTACCAGCTTGCCTTGCGCACACCGGGGATCTCGCCCTTGTACGCCAGTTCACGGAAGCAAATGCGGCAGATGCCATATTTGCGAAGCACCGAGTGCGGACGGCCGCAGATACGGCAGCGCGTGTAGGCGCGCGTGCTGTACTTGGGCTCACGCTGCTGCTTCAGTTTCATGCTTGTTTTTGCCATGTGAATCCTCCTTCTCAGCCCTGCACGAACGGCATGCCGAGCAGTGCCAGCAGCGCCTTCGCTTCTTCGTCGGTCTTGGCGGTGGTCACGAACACGATGTTCATGCCGCGCACCTTGTCGACATCGTCATAGTTGATCTCGGGGAAGATCAGCTGTTCCTTGACGCCCATCGCATAGTTGCCGCGACCGTCGAAAGACTTGTCGGACACGCCGCGGAAGTCGCGCACGCGGGGCAGAACGATGTTCATCAGCTTGTCTGCGAAGTAGTACATGCGGTCGCCGCGGAGCGTAACCTTGGCACCGATGTTCATGCCCTCACGAACCTTGAAGTTTGCGACAGACTTTCTGGCCTTGGTGATGACGGCCTTCTGGCCGGCGATGATGCTGAGTTCTTCTGCGGCGGCTTCGATCCCCTTCGGGTTATCCTTCTCCGCGCCGAGGCCCATGTTGATGATGATCTTCTCGAGCTTCGGAATCTGCATCACGTTCTCATACTGGAACTTTTCCTTCAGTGCGGGAACGGTCTCCTCGAGATACTTGGTCTTGAGGCGCGGCGTGCCCGTCAAGGGCTTTGCTTCCTGCTGCGCGCCCGTCTTCTTGGGAGCAGCCTGTGCGGTTTCTTTCTTTGCCACTTGTTTGTTCCTCCTTCCCGCGCTTAGTCGATCTTCGCGCCGCACTCTTTGCAGACGCGGAGGCTCTTCATCTTCTTCTTGCCGGAGATCTCGACCTCTTCCACAACGTGGCCGACTCTCGTAGGCTTGTTGCACTTCGGGCAAACGAGCTTCACGTTGGAAACGTGGATCGTGCCCTCTTTCTCAATGCGGCCGCCCGGCTCACCCTGGCGACGGGGCTTGACATGCTTTGTGATCATGTTGGCGTTCTGCACGACCACGCGATCTTTCGCAGGCATTGCCACCAGGATCTTGCCCTGCTTGCCCTTGTCCTTGCCAGAGATGACAACGACCGTATCGCCCTTTTTGACGTTCAGATTCTTCATGTCGTTTTCCTCCCTTAGAGCACTTCGGGCGCGAGCGAGACGATCTTCATATAGTCCTTTTCGCGCAGCTCACGCGCAACGGGCCCAAAGATACGGGTGCCGCGCGGCTGTTTCTGATCGTTGATGATAACGGCTGCATTGTCATCGAAGCGGATGAAGCTGCCGTCTGCGCGCTGCACGCCGGAAACCGTGCGCACAACAACCGCCTTGACGACGTCCTTCTTCTTGACCGCGCCGCCGGGGGAGGCGCTCTTCACCGAGGCAACGATCACATCACCGATATTGGCGAACTTGCGGTAGGAACCGCCGAGCACACGGATGCACTGGATTTCCTTAGCGCCGCTGTTGTCCGCGACCTTCAATCTGGTTTGCGGTTGAATCATTTTCTCGTCCCTCCTGTCTTACTTCGCCTTTTCGACGATCTCGACGAGACGCCATCTCTTGTCCTTGGAAATCGGACGGGTCTCCATGATCTTCACGGTGTCGCCGATGCCGCATTCGTTGTTCTCGTCATGTGCCTTGAACTTGCGGGTCCGGTTGACCATCTTGCCGTAGAGCGGATGGCGAACCTTGGTTTTGATGGCGACCACAATGGTCTTATCCATTTTATCGCTGACAACGACGCCTACGCGGGTCTTGCGATATCCTCTCGTTTCCATCTTCAGTGTCCTCCTTCTACTCACTCGGCTGCGGCGGCCATCTCGCGCTCACGGATGATCGTCTTTACGCGGGCGATGTCCTTCTTGCACTCGTTGATCCGCTGCGGGTTGTTGAGCTGTCCGGTAGCCGACTGAAAGCGGAGGTTGAACAACTCGGACTTGAGCTCCTTCTCACGCGCGACGAGGGCGTCGTTCGACAGCTCTCTGAACTGGTTAGCCTTCATTGCTGTTGCCTCCCTCTTCCATTTCCTTCTTCACGATTTTGCACTTGAGCGGGAGCTTGTGCATTGCCAGGCGGAGCGCCTCACGGGCGGTTGCTTCGTCGACGCCCGCGATCTCGAACAGGACGCGGCCGGGCTTGACGACTGCCACCCAGTATTCCGGGGAACCCTTGCCGCTGCCCATGCGGGTCTCGGCCGGCTTCTCGGTAACGGGCTTATCGGGGAAGATCTTGATCCAGACCTTACCGCCGCGCTTGATGTAACGCGTCATGGCGATACGGGAGGCTTCGATCTGGTTGCTGGTCACCCAAGCGGGTTCCTGCGCTACGAGGCCGTATTCACCATAGGTGATCACGTTGCCACGCAGGGCTTTGCCCTTCATGCGGCCGCGAAAAACTCTGCGGCGCTTGACTCTCTTCGGCATCAACATGGTTTATCTGCCTCCTTCTTCACGGTTGCGTTTTCCAAGGACTTCGCCCTTGTAGATCCAGACCTTGCAGCCGATGCGGCCATAGGTCGTGTGCGCCTCGGCAAAGCCGTAATGGATGTCCGCGCGCATGGTCTGCAGCGGGATCGAACCATCGTGGTAGCCTTCGGTGCGGGCGATTTCAGCGCCGCCCAGACGGCCGGAGCACATGAGCTTGATGCCCTTCACGCCGGGCTTCTGCATGGAGCGGCCCATGGCCTGCTTCATGGCGCGGCGGAAGCTGATGCGCTTCTCAAGCTGGGCTGCGATGTTCTCGGCGACGAGCTGTGCATCGGCGTCGGCATCGCGGACTTCCATGATATTCACGTTCACCGCTTTGCCAACCTCTTTGGCGATGCTCGACTTGATCTCGTCGATGCCTGCGCCGCCCTTGCCGATCAGCAGACCCGGGCGAGCGGTGTGGATGCTCACGGTGATCTTGCCGGCAGCGCGCTCAATGTCGATGTGCGAGATGCTGGCGGCATAGTACTTCTTCTTCACAAAGTTGCGAATCTTGTTATCCTCCACGAGGAAATCGGCAAAGTCCTTCTTGGAGGCGTACCAACGGGCATTCCAATCTCTGATGACGCCAACGCGGAAGCCGTTCGGATTAACTTTCTGACCCATTCTCGTTCCTCCTTACTTTGCCTGCTGATCCAGCACGATGGTGATGTGGCTGGTGCGCTTACGGATGCGGGATGCACGGCCATGTGCACGCGGACGATACCGCATCAGGGTCGGGCCCTGGTTGGCGTACACCTCTGCGACATACAGGTCGTCGCGGTTGAGCTCGAGGTTGTTCTCGGCGTTGGCCACGGCGCTGTTGAGGAGCTTGAGAACCGGCTCTGTCGCAGCCTTGGGCGTGTACCGGAGGATCGCTTCCGCTTCCTTGACGCTCTTGCCGCGGATCAGGTCGATGACGATCTTGACCTTGCGGGAGGAGATCCTGATGTAGCGGGCGATTGCGCGCGGCCGCTTATCTGCATTCTCACGGCGCTTTGCCGTTTTCTCTCTCGATCTGGTTGCCATTTTCGAACCTCCTTACCTGGAACCCGAGGATTTCTCAGAGCCCTTGTGGCCTCTGAACGTGCGCGTCGGCGCGAACTCGCCGAGCTTATGGCCGACCATTTCTTCGGTCACGTACACGGGAACGTGCTTTCTGCCGTCGTGCACCGCGATGGTGTGTCCGACCATCTGGGGAAAGATGGTGGAGGCGCGGGACCAAGTCTTGACGACTGTCTTCTTGCCGCTCTCGTTCATCGCATCGATTCTCGCAAGCAGGCGCTCACATACAAACGGTCCTTTTTTAACCGATCTGCTCATTTTGAGTACTCCTTCCTTCCCATCACTTACCGCTGCGGCGGCGCACGATGTACTTGTTGCTCGGATTCTTCTTCTTACGCGTCTTGTATCCGAGAGCGGGCTTGCCCCACGGAGTAACCGGGCCGGGACGACCGATCGGGCTCTTGCCCTCGCCGCCGCCGTGCGGGTGGTCGCAGGGGTTCATGACGGAACCGCGCACGGTCGGGCGGATGCCCATGTGGCGCTTGCGGCCCGCTTTGCCGAGCTGGATGTTGGCGTGGTCGATGTTGCCGACCTGGCCGATCGTCGCTTTGGCGCTGATCGGGATCAGGCGAACCTCGCCGCTGGGCAGACGCACCTGTGCGTACTTGCCTTCCTTCGCCATCAGCTGCGCCGCGTTGCCCGCGGAGCGAACCAGCTGCGCGCCCTTGCCGGGTTTGAGCTCGATGCAGTGGATCATCGTGCCAACGGGGATGTTGCGCAGTGCAAGCGCGTTGCCGACCTTGATGTCGGCGCCATCGCCGGAGACGATCGTCTCACCGACCGTCAGGCCGAGCGGAGCGATGATGTAGCGCTTTTCGCCATCGGCATAGTGCAGAAGAGCGATGTTCGCGCTGCGGTTCGGGTCGTACTCGATGGAGGCAACCTTGGCGGGCACGCCGTCCTTGTTGCGCTTGAAATCGATGATGCGGTACTTCCGGCGCGCGCCGCCGCCCTGATGGCGAACGGTGATCGTACCGGAGTTGTTGCGGCCGGCCTTGCTGCGAAGGTCCGTGGTGAGCGACTTCTCAGGGGTGGTCTTCGTGATCTCCTCGAAAGCGGAGACGGTCATGAAGCGCTGGCCCGGCGTCGTCGGATTGATCTTTCTGATAGCCATGTGGCGCCTCCTTACTGCGAGATGCTGTCGAAGAACTCGATGCCCTTGGAATCCTTCTTCAGCTTCACATATGCCTTCTTGGTGGAAGCGCGGCGGCCCTGGTGGGCACCCTGGCGCTTCATCTTGCCAAGCGAGTTGATGGTGTGTACCGTGTCGACCTTGACGCCGAAAATCTCTTCGACCGCCGCGCGGATCTCGAGCTTGTTGGCATTCTTGTCAACGACGAACGTGTAGGTCTTGGACGGAAGATGATCGTAGCTCTTTTCCGTCAGAACCGGTTTCTTGATGATGTCGTACGGGCTCTTCATCAGACGTACACCTCCTCGATCTTCTGCGCCGATTCCTTCGTGAGGATCAGCTTCTGGTACTTGAGAATCTCATACACATTGAGCGTGCCGACCAGCGTGGTCTTGACGCCCGGAATGTTGCGGGCCGCGCGCTCGACGGTGTCGTCCGGTCCGGCCAGAACGATCAGCGCCTTCTTGACGTCGACCGCATTCAGGACCTTGACCATTTCCTTGGTCTTGGGCGCTTCGATGTTCAGCGCGTCAAACACGATGACATCCTGATCCAGAACCTTGGAGGAGAGCGCGGACTTCATGGCAACGCGCTTGACCTTCTTGTTCACACGGATCGTGTAGTCACGCGGCTTCGGCGCGAACACGACGCCGCCGTGACGCCACTGCGGCGAACGGGTGGAACCCTGACGGGCACGGCCGGTGCCCTTCTGCCGCCACGGCTTGATGCCGCCGCCGCTCACTTCGGAGCGGGTGAGCGCGCTCTGCGTGCCCTGGCGCTGGTTGGCCAGATACGCCTTCACGACCTCGTGCATGACGGCCGCGTTGACCGGCTGGCCAAAAGTGTTTTCGGAAAGCTCGATTTCGCCAATGGTCTTTCCGGAGATATCATAAACTGCTACCTGAGGCATGTCAGCTTCCTCCTTCCTCACTTCACGGTGCTCTTGACGGAGACCATGCTGCCCTTGGCACCCGGGATGGCGCCCTTGACCAACAGGAGGTTCCGCTCTGCGTCTACGCGCACGACCTCAAGGTTCTGTACGGTGACGTTCTCGCTGCCCATGTGGCCGGGCAGGTGCTTGGTCTTGAAGACCTCGCCGGGATAGGTGCAGGCGCCCATGGAGCCGGCAACGCGATAGGAGTGGGAACCGTGGGTCTTGCGGCCGCGCGCCTGATTCCAGCGCTTGATCGTGCCGGCGAAGCCCTTACCCTTGCTCTTGCCGCTCACATCAACGCGATCGCCAACCTCGAAGATGTCCGCCTTGATGACCTGTCCGACTTCGTAGGAAGCGGCGTCATCGAGCTTGAACTCCTTGAGATACCGCATGACCTTCAGGTTCGCCTTGGCGAAGTGGCCGATCTGCGGCTTGTTGGAAAGCTTTTCGCGGATCTCGGAAAAGCCGACCTGGATGGATTCGTATCCGTCATTCTCGACGGTCTTCTTCTGGACGACGGGGCACGGGCCGGCTTCGATCACTGTGACGGGGATCATGGTACCGTCAGACAGAAACATCTGCGTCATACCGACTTTCTTGCCCAAAATGGCTTTCTTCATTTTGGTTACCTCCAATTGTTTACAGCTTGATCTCGATGTCGACACCGGCCGGAAGATCGAGCTTCATCAGCGCGTCAACCGTCTTGGCGGAGGGCTGAAGGATATCGATCAGGCGCTTATGCGTACGCATCTCGAATTGCTCACGCGAGTCCTTATATTTGTGCGTTGCACGCAGGATCGTGACGATTTCTTTCTCCGTGGGCAGGGGGATGGGGCCAGAAACCTGGGCGCCCGTTCTCTTGGCGGTATCCACGATCTTCTCGGCGCTCTGGTCGATCAGTGCGGACTCGTAAGCCTTGAGCTTAATGCGGATTCTGTTTGCCATGTTATTGTTGTTCTCCTTTCGTCTTTTGGGCAGTACACAGAGCCGTGTGTTTCCCTCTTCATAGTTCCGCACAATCCGCTCGGGATTGTGCTTCTGTTCGGGACGGCACGGAGCCGCGATGCCCGCACCCCGCTTTGGGGTGTTGGGTCCGGCGGAAATTACCCGGATGGCAAGAACCGGCAACCTCCCGCTCGGCCCGCGCACAGGCAAAATACACCTATTGCGCAACCTTGTCTATTGTACACGCCCGGTATGAAAAATGCAATAGAAATATGCAAAAAAGAATGATATATTTTTGCCGTATTTTTGCGAATCGGCATGCGGCACAGTTTTTCCGCACGCCCCCGCCTCCGCCGCCTCCGCCGCCTCCGGCGGGGCGGTCGCGTTCGTAAATGATCGGTGTCAGAACGATGGATAAGGCGAGGCAATGTTCATTGCCCATCGCAGCCCCGGCGTTGTGGGGCAGTGTGCTCGTTATTCGTTCAGTGTGGCGCGATAGAGCGTTGCATAGATGCCGTTCCGGGCGATGAGTTCCTCATGCGTGCCGCGCTCACGGATGCCGTGCTCATCGATGACGATGATCTCATCGGCATTCTTGACCGTCGAGAGCCGGTGCGCAATCACAAGCGTCGTGCGTCCCTTTGCCAGCTCCTCGAACGAATGCTGGATATCCGCCTCGGTCACGGAGTCGAGCGCACTGGTCGCCTCG
>JAQXRK010000151.1 GCA_029218485.1 bacterium
TCGTCAAGCGTAAAGCCTATAAACATGCGAAATTCGTGCATTCATAAGTATAGGAGAAAAAATATGATTTACGGATATGCAAGAGTATCGACCACAAGCCAAAGCCGCGATGGAAACAGTCTCGAAGAGCAGGTTGCTTCACTGGAACAAAACGGTTGTCAGAAGATCATCACCGAAGCATTCACAGGCAAGACGATGGAACGCCCACAGTTTCAATCACTTCTGACCCTGCTGCAGCCCAACGATACATTGGTTGTCTGCAAGCTTGATCGCTTTGCAAGAACCGCTATCGAAGGGGTACAAACCGTCAGAGAGCTATTTGAGCGTGGCATTCGCGTCCACATTCTTAACATGGGATTGATTGAAAACACCTTGACTGGAAACCTCATCTTGACCGTTATGCTTGCTTTTGCCGAATACGAACGCGGTATGATTGTCGAACGCACGCAAAACGGCAAAGCCGTCGCACGACAGAATCCATCCTTCAAAGACGGTCGACCGAAGAAATACACGCAGGAACAAATTCAGCTCGCGCTCGATCTGTTAAACAGCGGCAAGACCTACAGAGAAGTCGAGCGCATGACAGGAATCAGCAAAAGCACAATGATAAGGGCGCGATAATCGTGCCCCGTTAGCTTTATTTATTCTGTTCTCCGTTTATTGTATGACAAAATCCATTCAATAATTATCGGGATAATAATTGCACTTGCTATGAACTCTAGCGCCGTTTTACTTGCTTCTCTAGTATATAGAAAAGGAGAATACATATTAAATATAACTGTTATCCCTAATCCAAGTATGATAGCCACCCTAAACGAGATCGCAACAATACGTTTGTCGGAAAGAGTTAGTATCCAAGACATTAATCTTATTAAAACTCTCACAATCTGTTTTATTAAAAGATATGCATACCAAATCACAGAGAAGAATATTTCTAGGCCTGTTCGGTGACCGTCACGCTTGAATGGCCAAGGATCCTGCTCAATGTGTAGATGTCCATGCCGTTCATTAAGCAGCGCTTTGCAAAGTTATTGCGCAGACAGTGCGGCGTGAAGTTTGCGTTGATCGAGCATCGAATCAGATAGCGTTTGAAATTGCCCTCAAAGTTGCCGACGTTGATGTGGTTGCCGCTTCCCTTCACAGGAAACAGATAATCACTTTCCACATACCGATCCTTGAATTGGATCCAACGACGCAGGACGGATTCTGTTTTCGACGAGAAATAGACCACACGATCCTGTCTGCCCTTTGTGATCTCCGCGCGCAGCATGATCCTTCGCGATGCAAGGTCGATATCGGTCAGCAGCAGGCAGGAACATTCACCAAGACGCATTCCAGTGTCGAACATGAGAACGATCATTGCATAATCGCGATGCTCAGGATAATAGGATCGATCCAGTTTGCCGATCAGCTTGCGAAATTCCTCGTCGGAAAGATATTCCCTTGCTTCGCGATTGTTCTTGAGCAAGCGAACCTTCTTCATCGGATTCTTCTTCAAAACGAAATCGTCCTCCAGCCAATTGAAGAAAACACGCAAATTGCGAAGATAATTGTTGATCGTGCCTGTACTGATGGGCTGACGATAATCTCTGCGGCGCTCTGGGCAATTGTACTCTTTCTTCGATTCATCAGCATAGTAAGAATACTTGCCGCGCTCCTGCAAATCCGCAATATAGCGGCGAATGACGCTTTCCGTCACTTCTGTCACCAGATGAATGTGCATCACATCCATACACCATCGCTCAAATAGGCGAAGCGTTTGCTCATAGCTTGCCATCGTCTTCGCGCGCAGTTGTCTGCTGCGGCAATACACCATAAATTCTTCAATCTGCCAGTTCATTTCCATGTTCGTCATAGCAAAAACCTACCAATCCTTTTTGTACCCAATAAATCCCAAACATTCATAGGCTCAGGCAAAAATATTCATTGGTCTGACGTAGGCGAATAAAAGAAAAGCCCATGTGTTCATAGGCTTTTCTTCTTATATCCTTTGTCGTGAAACCGCCCCGTTTCTGCGGCTTACACCGCCTTTTCCCTGCTCTGGTCCTCCATAAGCAGCTTGTCCGCCACGAGGGCGATGAACTCGCCGTTGGTGGGCTTGTCGTTCTTGCCGTATACGTTCAGCCCGAACAGCGCGTTGAGGTTTTCGATCTTTCCGCGCGTCCACGCCACCTCGATCGCGTGGCGGATTGCGCGCTCCACCTTGCTCGCGCTCGTGCCGAAGCGCTTGGCGATGCCGGGGTACAGCTCCTTGGTGATGCGGTTGATCATCTGCGGGTTGTAGTACACCATGCGGATGCCCTCGCGCAGATAGTGATAGCCCTTGATGTGGGCCGGGATGCCCGCAACGAGGAACACCGAGGTGATCTTCTCGTCGAGCGAGCGCGGCGGCTGGGCATAGCTCATGACGCCGCCCTGTGCGCTCTCGCCCTGAACGGCCTCGATCGCGCGGCGGAACACGGCCTCCGGCTCCACCGGCTTGATCATGAAATAGCGCGCGCCGAGGGCGCAGCAGCGGCGCACCATGGTCTCGTTCCGCATCGCGGAAACGATGACGACCGCGGGCGCGCTCTCCGGGCAGACCAGCTTGAGCTGTTCGAGTACGCCGAGCCCGTCGATGTGCGGCATGATCAGATCGAGGATCAGGATGTCGTACCGGCCGGTGCGCAGCTTCTCGAGCGCCTCGCGGCCATCGGCAGCGGTGTCGGCCGCGCCGATCTCCTCCTTTGCCGCAAAATACCCGTGCATATTCTCCAAATAGCCCGTATTGTCGTCAACGATCAAAACCCGGTAGTCTGCCATGAATCGTGTACCCCCCTCAAAATTCGTTTTGTTAACAGCCTGTCCGCGCTCAAACCGCGGCGGTTTTTGTATAAGCAAATTGTAGCAAGCGGGGAATCGCGCCGGTAGGGGGAGTTTTTCAAACAGATTGTCGATTCGCCATCGAAGATGATCGAAAAGCGGCAGAGGCCAAAAACGGCCATTTATTGCATCCGCAAGCTGCGAGGGGAAACCGCATGCTTCGCGTGCGCTCTTGTAAAAACCGGCCCCGGAATGTACAATGAATATATGGTATAACCCACCCGATTCAAACAAAAGAGGAGGCCGGTTCATGCGCCTGTTCATCGCCATCGCCCTGCCGCCGGATATCCGGCGCGCCGCTGCGGACACCGCAATACGGCTGCGCAAGTACGGCGCGGAGGGCCGGTTTGTGCCGCAGGAAAACTACCATATCACGCTCCGCTTCATCGGCGAGAGTAGCGCGCTGTCCGACGCCGCGGAGGCGATGCACTCCGCCGTGCGGGACTGCCGCCCGTTCCTGCTCCGGCTCGGGGACTATGGGGCGTTCTCCGGCAAAGCGGAATCGCGCACCGGCTTCGTGCGCGTGAAGGACGATGAGGGCGAGCTGGCCCGCCTGCACGAAACGCTCGAGGCGGCGCTGTGGGAGCGCGGGTTCGACCGCGGGCGCAGCCGCCTCATGCCGCATATCACGCTCGGCCGCAGCATCACGGGCGACGCGGGCTTTGCCTGCCCGAGAAACGAGGCGTTCACCGTGCAGGGCATCACGCTGTACGAGAGCCGGAACGTGCGCGGGCAGATGGCGTATACGCCGCTGCACAAGGAACTGTTCGTCTGAGGGCGGCCCCGGGCCGCCGGATAAGGAGAGGAAGCGCATCATGATGAACCCTGCGCCGGGACTGCACCTCATCACCGGACGCGCCGGATCGGGCAAGACCCGCGCCCTGTGCGACGCGGTGGCCGCACACATGCGCCGCGGTGAGCGGGCGATCCTCATCGTACCGGAACAGCATACGTTTGAGGCCGAGCGCCGCGTGGCAGCGCTGGGCGGCGGCCTGATCGGCATACAGGTGCTCAGCCTGGAGCGCCTGTGCGAGCGCGTGCTCGCGGCCGCGGGCGACGGGCGGACGTTCCTGTCCGCACAGGGCGTGCAGATGGTTGTGCGCCGCGCCGCCGTCCGGCGGCAGGAGGAGCTGCGCTGCTTTTCGCGCATCGCGCGGGCAAACGGCTTCGCGGCCGGCATCGCCGCGCTGATTGGCGCGTGCAAGCAGGCCTGCATCACGCCGGACATGCTGCGCTCCGCAGCGGAGCGGCTGCCCGGCCGCACGCTGCTCTCCGACAAGCTGCACGACACGGCCATCCTCTATGAGGATACCGAGAACTATCTGAGCGGCCGCTACCTCACGGCCGACGACTCGCTGCTGGCCGCCATTCAGCGGCTGCCCGGCTCGTTCGTTGCGGGCGTGCCGGTGTATGTGGACGGCCTGCCCGCCGCGACGCAGCAGGTCTACCGGCTGCTCGAGGCGCTGCTGAAAACCGCGTCGAGCGTCACCGTGGCGCTCACGCTCGATGCCGATGCGCCGGACGCCGATGTCTTTGAACCGAACGCCGCTGCGCGCGACGCGCTGCGCCGCATGGCCGATGCGTGCAACCTGCCCCTGTTCGAGCGCCGGCTCGACGGCAGGCGCGCGGCGGAGCCCGCGCTCATGGCGCTGGAGCGGCGGCTCAACGCCTACCCCGACCGGCCGTATACGGCCGCGACGGACGCGCTGGCCGTTTTCGGCGCGAACAGCCGCGCCTCGGAGGTGCGCGCCCTTGCCGACGCGGTGCTCGCGCTGGCGCGTACGGGCGTGCGCTATCGCGATATGGCGGTGCTGGTGTCGGACATGGACGCCTACGGGTGCCTGCTCGAGCGGACGCTCGCCGCGCGCGGCATCCCGTTCTTTCTCGATGGGCGGCGCAGCGTGCGCTCCCACGCGGCGGCCGAGCTCATGCTTGCGGCCGTGCGCGCGGCCGTGGGCGGGTATCCCGCGGCCGATGTGCTCTCGCTCGTCAAGACCGGCTTTGCGGGCGTTTCCCGCGAGGACGCCGAGCGGTTTGAAAACTATGTGCTGCGCTTCGGCGTGCACCACGGCATGTTCCTCTCCCCCTTTACGCGCGGCGACGCGCCCGGGCCGGCGGAGACCGTGCGGCAGACCGTGATGGAGCCGCTGCAGGCGCTCAGGCAGGCGCTCGCCGGGCCGGAGGTCTCCGGCAAGGCGCGCGCGGTGTACGACTATCTGGATTGGCTGAACGTGCGGCAGCAGCTCGAGCAGCGCGCCGAAGCGCTCAGAGCCGCCGGCCGCGTGCCGCTCGCGGAGGAGCACGCGCAGGTTTGGAACGCGCTGATGGGGCTGCTGGGGCAGCTCGACGCGATCATGGGCGGCGAGCGCATGAGCCGCGCGGAGTTTTTGACCGTGCTGGAGGAGGGCCTGTCGGAGACGACGCTCGGCGTGATCCCCGACACGGCCGACCGGCTGCGCCTCTCGCCGCTGTCCCGCTCCGGCGGCAGCGCGGTGCGCGCGCTGTTCGTGCTCGGGTGCAGCGAGGGCCTGCTGCCGCGCGATCACGGGGACGACGGGCTGATCAATGAGAGCGAGCAGGACATGCTGTGCGGGCTCGGGCTGCCGCGCATGCACGGCGCGGCCTATCTTTCCGCGCACGAGCGGCTCACGCTCTACGAGGCGCTCGCCCGGCCGACCGAGCGGCTGTACCTGTTCTATCCGTTCACGGGCGATGCGGGCGAGCTGCCGCCCTCGCCGCTCGTGGCGCGCATGCAAACGCTGTTTCCGAACGCCGCGCACAGGACCGATCTGACCGGCGCCGATGCGCTGCCCTGCTGCCGGGCCGCCGCGCTTGAACGCCTGACCGGCGCGCTGCGCCGCCGCGCGGAGGACGGCGTGGTGCCGCCGGAGCTGCCCGCCCTCGCCGGTTACTTTGCCCATGCCGAGCCGCCGCTGCTCTCCCGCCTGCTCGCGGCCGGGCGCACGGGCGCGTCGGAGGCGCTGCCCGCATCGCTGGCGCGGGCGCTGTACGGCGACCGGCTCCGCATGAGCGCGAGCCGCCTCGAGCAGTTCAACGCCTGCCCGTTCCGCCACTTCGCCGCCTACGGCCTGCGCGCCGGGGAGCGGCCCGAATACCGGGAGCGCGCCGCGGATCTGGGCACGTTCTACCACGATGCGCTGAACCTGTTCTTCCGCCGCGCGAAGGAGCAGGGGCTCTCCGTTCGCGCGCTTACCGATGAGCAGCAGCAGACGCTGCTCGACGAGATCCTGCCGGAGCTGATCGCCGCGCACAACGACGGCGTGCTCGCCGGCAGCGAACGGCTGCGGCAAACGCTGTTTTTGATGGTGGAGACGCTCCGCCAGAGCATTGCCGCGATCGTGCGGCAGCTCGCCGCCGGCGGCTTTGAACCGGCCGGGACCGAGGTGCGCTTCGGCGAGGGCTGCGCGTTCCCGCCCATTTTGATCGAAACGCCCTCCGGCGCGCAGGCGCTGCTGCACGGCGTGATCGACCGGGTCGACCGCGCCGGGAGCGATGTGTGCCGCGTGGTGGACTACAAGACCGGCGGCCGGAACCTGGAGTTCGACGCCATTGCCGCGGGGCTGACCCTGCAGCTGCCGCTCTACCTTGCGGCCGTGCTGGGCGCGCAGGAGACGGCGGTCCCGGCGGGGATGTACTACATGCCCCTGCGCGTGCCGCCGGCGAAGGACGGCGAGGACGTGGAGGCGGCGCTGATCGAGTCGTTCCGGCTCAGGGGGCTGACGCTCTCCGATCTGCGCGTGATCGAGCTGACCGACCGCACGCTGGCAACCGGCCGCGGTTCGAGCGTGGTGCACGGCCTGTCGCACCGGAAGGACGGCAGCTTTTCCGGGCCGCTTGCGAGCGAGGAGGAGTTCCGCTCGCTCCTGCGGGCGGCGAAGCAAAAGGCCGCCGAAACGCTGGACTCCATGCTCGAGGGCGTGGCGGCCGCATCGCCCGCCGAGGGCGCGTGCCGCTGGTGCGAGTACCGGTCGCTGTGCCGCTTTGACCCGAAGCTGCCGCACTGCCGTGTGCGTCGCCGCACCCGGCTCTCGCAGAGCGCATTCTTCCGCCTGCTGGAGCAGCAATAGCGCGGCGGGGCGGGGAACGGAACGACCGATGGATTCCATGGAAAACGGGAACGAACGGAGGAGCGCATGCCGCACTGGACGGAACCACAAAAACGGGCGATTGAAACGCCGGGCAATCTGATCGTCTCCGCCGCCGCGGGCGCGGGCAAAACGGCCGTGCTGACGGAGCGGCTCACGCGCATCGTGGCGGCCGGCACGCCGGTCGACCGGCTGCTCGTGCTGACCTTCACGCGCGCCGCCGCGGCCGAGATGAAGCAGCGCATGGAGCGGAAGCTCCGCCAGGCCGCCGCTGCCGAGCAGGACGCGGAGCGGCAGGCCTACCTGCGCGCGCAGGCCGGTGCGGTCGGCCGCGCGTACATCTCCACGATCGATGCGTTCTGCGCGCGCGTGCTGCGCCGCCACGGTCATCTGATCGACCTGCCGCCGTCGGTGCGCGTGCTCGACGACCTGGAGGCGCCGGTGCTCATGGAGCGCGTGAAGGACGCGCTGCTGACCGGCTTTGGCGCGGAGGACGACGCGAACTGGCGCACGCTGCTCTGCAGCTTCGGCAGCGAGGACGCCGCATGGGCGGCCGTCCACGACGTGTTCCTGTTCCTGCAGTCGCAGCCCGACCCGGAGGGCTGGCTCGACACGGCGGTGCGCCGCTATGACGAGCCGGACTGGCGGCAATCGCTGCTCATCTCGGTCACGGTGGAGGCGCAGCTGGAGCTGAAGGAGGTTTTGGCCGGGCTGCAGGCCGCGCGGGACGCGATGCCGCCCTCGTGGGCAGGCCCGATCGGCACGATGGACGAGGACCTGCTGTACCTGCGCGGCGCGCTGGTGCAGAGGACATACGACGGCTACCGCGCGGCGCTGCTGGCCTACGCGCCGGGGCGGCTGGCATTCCCCCGCGGCACGGCCGAGGAGGACAAGGCGGAGGCCAAGGCCGCGCGCGAGGCGGTCAAGAAGTGCGTGGCGGCCCAGTGCGAGCAGTTCTTCCGCACGGCGGACGAGGAGGAAGCGCTGCTGGAGAGGACCGGCCGCGTGCTCGGCGCGCTCCGGGCGGTCGTCGCGGCGTTCACGGCCATGTTCGACGCCGAAAAGCGGCGCATGGGCGCGCTGGACTACGCCGACCTTGAGCACATGACGCTCCGGCTCCTGCACAACGAGGAGGTCGCCGCCGAATACCGCGAGCGGTTTCTGTACATCGCGGTGGACGAGTACCAGGACAGCAACCGCGTGCAGGAGGCGCTGCTGCAGACCATCCGGCGCGAGGACAACCTGTTCTTCGTCGGGGATGTGAAGCAGTCCATCTACCGGTTCCGGCAGGCCGAGCCGGGGCTGTTCCTCGAAAAGCTGACCGCCTTCGACGGCGCGGAGGGCAGCCGGATCGACCTGTCCAGCAACTTCCGCAGCGCGCCGGAGGTGCTCGGGGCGGTCAACGATGTGTTTGAAGCGATCCTCACCCGCGAGACGGGCGAGCTGGACTATGATGCGCGCGCGCGGCTCGTGCCGGGGCGGACCGACCTCTCCGGCGCCGCGGAGCTGCACCTGATCGAGCGGAGCATGGCGGATGGAACGGAGCCGCCGGAGCAGGCGGGCGGGGAAGCGCCGGAGGAACCGGCCGAATGGGAGGATGCGCTGGACGCGGAGGTGGAGGCGCGGCTGGTTGTGCAGCGCATTCGCAGCCTCATGCAGTCCGAAACGATCCCCGACCGGGAGACGGGGCGGCCGCGGCCGCTGCGCTACGGCGACTTTGCGATCCTGCTGCGCACCGCGACCGAGGCGGGCCACATGGCCGCGGCGCTTGCGCAGGCGGGCATTCCGTGCTATGCGCAGATGAGCGGCGGCTATTTCGACTCGATGGAGGTCATGCTCGCGCTCAACTGCCTCCGGGTGATCGACAACCGGCGGCAGGACATCCCGCTGCTGTCGGTGCTCAGCGCGGTGGCGGTTGCGGAGCGGCCGTTTTCGCTGGAGGAGCTGGCAACCATTCGCCTGCATGCGCCCGAGGGCAGCTTTTTCGATGCGCTCGAGCGGGCAGCCGCCGCGGACGATGCGCTCGGGCGGCGCGCGGCGGCGTTTCTGGACCGGCTGGAATACTGGCGGCAGGAGAGCCTGCTGCAGCCGGTGGACCGGCTGCTGGCGCGGCTGATGGACGAGACGGGGCTGTACGCGCAGATGGGCGCTTGCACGGGCGGCGCGCAGCGGCAGGCCAACCTCGACGCGCTGCTGTTTCGCGCGCGCGTGTTCGAGCAGGGCGGCGAGCGCGGCGTGGGCGCGTTTTTGAGGTTTATGGACCGCGCGGGGCAGAGCAGCGCGCGGCTGGGCGCGGCGCAGCAGGTGAGCGCGGACGTGGTGCGCGTGCTGACCATCCATCGCTCCAAGGGACTGGAGTTTCCCATCGTATTTCTGTGCCAGCTCGGCCGCCGGTTCAATACGGACGACCAGCGGCGCAACCTGGTGCTGCACGGCACGGCGGGGATCGGGCTTCGCTGGATCGACGGCGGCGTGCTGCGCGACACCGCGGCGCGGCGCGCGATCGTCAGGAAGCAGCGGCGCGAGCAGCTGGCCGAGGAGATGCGCGTGCTGTACGTCGGCATGACGCGCGCGGAGAGCCGGCTGATCATGATCGGCTCGTGGAGAAACGCGGAGCGGCTGCTCGGGCAGGCTGCGGTGCGGCCCGTGCCCGCGCAGGTGCTCTCCGCAAGCGCGCCGCTCTGCTGGCTGCTCATGGGCACGCGCGCGCACTGCACCACAACGCTGCACCGGCGCGAATCGTTTTTGACATCCGCTTCGGATGCGGCGCCGGGCAGGGCGCTGCCGGACATACCGGCCGATGTGCCGGAGGAAAGCGCTCGCGCGCTCGCGGAGCGGCTGTCATGGCGCTATCCGTTTGCCGGCGCGGCCGCGCTGCCGGCCAAGGCGGCGGTGAGCGCCGTTGCCCGCGCACGGGCGGGCGCACCGGAACCGGAGCAGGAAACGGCGTTTGAACTGCCGGCGTTCGTGTGCGCCGCCGGCGCGGAGCAGGCGGACGGCGAGCGCCCCTTGACCGCGGCCGAACGCGGAACGGCGGTGCATGCCGTGCTCGCGTCGCTCCCGGCTGCCGCGCTCACCGCAGAGCAGGTGCGCGCGCACTGCGACGGCATGGTGCGCGCCGGTTCGCTCACCGGGCAGCAGGCGGAGGCCGTGCCGGCGGCGCGGCTGGCCGAGCTGACGCAATCGGCGCTCTGGGCGCGCATGGGCGCGAGCGCGCGCTGCGAGCGCGAGCTGCCGTTCTCCTATCTCGTGCCCGCGGCCTCGCTCTACGGCGCGGACGCGGCGGACGAGAGCGTGCTGCTGCAGGGCGTGATCGACTGCTGCTTCCTCACCGGCGACGGCTGGGTGCTGCTCGACTACAAGACCGACCGGCTGCGCGCGGGCGTGCCGCTCGAGGCGATGGCGGCGGAACACCTGCCGCAGCTCGAGCTGTATGC
>JAQXRK010000152.1 GCA_029218485.1 bacterium
CTGATCTGCGTGCTCAACGCCCGGGGCATGTCGGACGACAGCCGCCGCTTCATCGAGCGCGCGCGGCAGGAGCACCGCTATCAGGGCTGCGCGGGCACGGCCCGCTCCTACCTGCTGCTCCATGGCTACGGCGGGCGGGAGATGGTCTACGAATCGCCGATCGCGGCCGCAACGCTCCAGAAGCGCTGGAAGAGCGCATGCCTGCATGAGCAGATTGAGGAGCTGGCCGTTCTGTCCGTCACCGCGGCGGAATGACCGGGACTCCGGAAACGAAAATAAAAGGAATGGGAACGAACATGGAACAACCGCAAACCTACGACGCTTCGCAAATTCAGGTGCTTGAGGGACTCGAAGCCGTTCGGCGCCGTCCGGGTATGTATATCGGCTCGACGGATACGCGCGGACTGCACCATCTGGTCACCGAGGTCGTTGACAACTCCATCGACGAGGCGCTGGCGGGCTTCTGCACGCACATCGAGATCATCGTGCACCGGGACAACTCCGTCAGCGTGCGCGACAACGGCCGCGGCATCCCCGTGGGTCTGCACGAAAAGACCGGCAAGAACGCCCTGACCGTCGCGCTGACCATGCTGCATGCCGGCGGCAAGTTCGGCGGCGGGGGCTACAAGGTGTCGGGCGGTCTGCACGGCGTCGGCGTGAGCTGCGTGAACGCGCTCTCGGAGCGGATGCGCGCCGAGATCCGCTACAGCGGGGACCGCAGGGTGTATGCGCAGGAGTTTTCGCGCGGCCATGAGACGACCGACGTGCAGGTGCTGCGCGACATGGAGCCGGGCGAGGAGACGGGCACCACGATCTGGTTCCTGCCCGACGCGGAGATCTTCGACGAGGTCAACTTCCAGTTCGAGACGATGACCACGCGGCTCAGGGAGCTGGCGTTCCTGAACGCCGGCATCCACATCACCGCGATCGATGAGCGGCCGGAGGAGCCGGTCAAAAAGGTGTTCTGCTATGAGGGCGGCATCGTATCGTTTGTGAAGCACCTGAACAAGAACAAGGAGGTGCTGCACCCCGAGCCGATCTACTTCGTGGCCTCCAAAGAGGACGAGGACGGCAAGGAGAACGCCTCGGTCGAGGTCGCCATGCAGTACAACGACGGCTATACCGAGAACATCTTCACGTTTGCCAACAACATCGGCACGCACGAGGGCGGCACACACCTCGAGGGCTTCAAGCTGGCGCTCACGCGCGTGATCAACGACTATGCAAAGCGCAACAACCTGCTCAAGGAGAAGGACGGCACGCTCTCGGGCGAGGACATCCGCGAGGGCCTGACGGCGATCGTATCCGTCAAGCTGACCGAGCCGCAGTTCGAGGGGCAGACCAAGACGAAGCTGGGCAACGCCTATATCCGCCAGCTCGTGTCCGCCGCGGTGTCCGACGGCCTCAACACCTTCCTGGCTGAGAACCCGGCGACCGCCAGACTGGTGATCGACCAGTGCGTCACCGCCTCCCGCGCGAGGGAGGCCGCGCGCCCGGCGCGCGAGGTGACCCGCCGCAAGACGGCGCTCGACTCCACGTCGCTGCCCGGCAAGCTGGCGGACTGCCAGGAGAAGGACGCTTCCAAGTGCGAGATCTTCATCGTTGAGGGCGATTCGGCAGGCGGCAGCGCGAAGCAGGGGCGCGACCGCATGTTCCAGGCGATCCTGCCGCTGCGCGGCAAGATCCTGAACGTGGAGAAGGCGCGGCTCGACCGCATCCTGCAAAATGCGGAGATCCGCGCGATGATCACCGCCTTCGGCGCCGGCATGGACACGGACTTCGATGTATCCAAGCTCCGCTACCACAAGATCATCTGCATGACCGATGCCGACGTGGACGGCAGCCACATCCGCATCCTGCTGCTCACCTTCTTCTTCCGGCACATGCGGCCGCTGATCGAGGAGGGGTATGTGTACATTGCGCAGCCGCCGCTCTACCTGATCAAGCGCAACAAGTTTGAAAAATACGTCTATTCCGACGAGGAGCTGGAGGCGACGCTCAACGAGATCGGCCGCGACCCGAAGCCGACCATCCAGCGCTACAAGGGCCTCGGCGAGATGAACCCCGAGCAGCTCTGGGATACGACGATGGACCCGGACAAGCGCATCATGAAGCGCGTGACCATGGACGACGCGATCGCCGCCGACGAGCTGTTCACGCTGCTCATGGGCGACAAGGTGGAGCCGCGGCGCGAGTTTATCGAGCAGAACTCGAAGCTGGTCGAAAACCTCGATATCTGACGGGCTGCGCCCGCCCCGCCCGGAGGGCGGGAGGGGAGCGCAGCCATGAGGGGGCCGGCCTTTTCGGCGCAGCCGCCCCCGAACCCCCGGTCAATCTTCGTTTGCCTCCCGCTTCCGGCACCGGAGCGGGGAGGGGAGCAATAAGGAGCACACAATGAGCGAAAACAATCTCGAACGCATCCAGCCCATGCACCTCGAGCAGGAGATGAAGAAGAGCTTCATCGCCTACGCCATGGCGGTCATCATCGACCGCGCCCTGCCCGATGTGCGCGACGGCCTGAAGCCCGTGCACCGGCGCATCCTGTATTCCATGGATGAGCTGGGTCTGCAGCCGGACAAGCCGTTCCGCAAGAGCGCGCGCATCGTCGGCGACGTGCTGGGCAAATATCACCCGCACGGAGACTCCTCCGTCTACGAGGCGATGGTGCGCCTCGCCCAGCCGTTCAACATGCGCTATATGCTCGTCGAGGGCCACGGCAACTTCGGCTCGGTCGACGGCGACGGCGCGGCGGCCATGCGCTACACCGAGGCGCGCATGTCCAAAATGGCCACCGAGATGATGGCCGATATTGACAAGGACACCGTTGATTTCTACCCGAACTTCGATGAAACGCTCATGCAGCCCGAGGTGCTGCCGGCGCGCGTCCCGAACCTGCGGGTCAACGGCTCCGGCGGCATCGCCGTGGGCATGGCGACGAACATTCCGCCGCACAACCTCGGCGAGACGATCGACGCGCTGGTCGCCCTGATCGACGACCCGGACATCTCGGTCGATGAGCTGATGCAGTATATCCCCGGCCCGGACTTCCCGACCGGCGGCATCATCATGGGCAAGATGGGCATAGCGAGCGCCTACCGCACCGGCCGCGGCCGCATCGTCGTGCGCGCCAGAACGGAGATCGAGCAGTACGCGGCCAACCGCAGCCGCATCATCGTGACGGAGATCCCCTATCAGGTCAACAAGGCGCGCCTCGTGGAGCGCATTGCCGAGCTGGTGCATGAGAAGAAGATCGAGGGCATTGCCGACCTGCGCGACGAGACCGACCGCAACGGCATGCGCATCGTGATCGAGCTGAAGAAGGACGTCAACGCAAACGTCGTGCTGAACCTGCTCTACAAGCACACGGCCCTGCAGGATACGTTCGGCGCGATCATGCTCGCGCTCGTGGACGGCGAGCCGAAGATCCTCACGCTCAAGGAGATGCTCTCGCACTACCTCGAGCACCAGAAGCAGGTCGTGACCCGCCGCACGCGCTTTGACCTCAACCGCGCCAAGGAGCGCCTGCACATATTGGAGGGCCTGATCATCGCGCTCGATCACATCGACGAGATCGTGGACCTCATCAAGAAGGCGGCCAATCCCCCGGAGGCCAAGACAAAGCTGATGGAGCGCTTTGCGCTGTCGGAAAAGCAGGCGCAGGCGATCCTCGACATGCGGCTGCAGCGCCTCACGGGTCTGGAGCGCGACATGATCCTCGAGGAGGACCGGCAGCTGCGCGAGCGCGTGGCCTATCTGCAGAGCGTGCTGGATGACGACGGCCTGCTGCTGTCGATCATCAAGGAGGAGGCGCTGGCCGTGCGCGAGAAGTACAGCGACGAGCGCCGTACCGAGATCACGCAGATGATCGACGATATCGATCTGGACGATGTGATTCAGGTCGAGGACATGGCCGTGACCATGACGCACTTTGGCTACATCAAGCGGCTCTCGCCGGACACCTACCGCACGCAGCGCCGCGGCGGCCGCGGCGTGATGGGGCAGACCACGCGCGAGGAGGACTTTGTCGAGTCGCTGTTCGTGACAAGCACGCACGCGCCGATCATGTTCTTTACCAACCTGGGCCGCGTGCTCAAGATCAAGTGCTACGCCATCCCGGAGGCGGGCAGGAACGCGAGGGGTATCCCGATCGTCAACCTGCTGCAGCTGCAGGGCGGCGAAAAGGTCACCGCCACCGTGCCGCTGCCGAAGGAGCCGGCGGGCGGCTACATCGTGATGGCGACCCGGCAGGGCGTGATCAAAAAAACGCCGGTCGAGGAGTTTGACAACATCCGCAGGGGCGGCATCATTGCGCTCAACCTGCGCGAGGACGACGAGCTGATCTCCGTGTCGTTCTCGTATGGCGACGATGAGTTCCTCATCGGCTCGAAGAAGGGCAAGTGCGTGCGCTTCCATGAGGAGGATGTGCGCCCGATGGGCCGCACCGCCACGGGCGTGCGCGCCATCCTGCTCGACGAGGACGACGAGGTCGTCGATATGGTGAAGGTCGTCAAGGGCAGCACCGTGCTGACCGTCACCGAGCTGGGCATGGGCAAGCGCACACCGGAGGAGCAGTACCCGGCGCACAAGCGCGGCGGCAAGGGCGTATTTGCCATGCAGCTCACCGACAAGACGGGCGATCTGGCCTGTCTGCGCATGGCCGGCGACGACGAGGACCTCATGCTCATCCGCGACGACGGCACGCTCATGCGCATGCCGCTCGATCAGGTCAGCGTGATCTCGCGCAATACGCAGGGCGTGCGGCTCATGCGCGTGGACGAGGGCACGAAGATCGTTTCGGTCGCGGTTGTGCCGCACCAGGAGGAAGAGGACAGCGACGAGGAATAAAGCCAAAACGCGAGGGGGCCGGATGGCCCCCTTTTTCGACCGCCCGGCGGCGCTGCTGTTGACGGAATGCCTGCCGGGGTGAGTGGCGGATTTTGGGAAAAGCTCCGCTGCGGCGGGCGGCAGCTTTGGATGGGGAGGCTCGACTGCTGCAGCGGGCGTCGGTGGCGGTGCAGCGGGAGCGCGACCCGGTGAGCGGCGGATTTTGGGGAGACCGGTGATGCGGCCGTGACGCTGGCGGTTTCGCCGGATGGATTTGGACAGAACAGGGGAAGGAAAAGCGATGCAGGTGGAGATTCCGGGCCCGCTTCGGCGCTTTGCCGAAATCGTGGAGGAGCCCGTATACATGGTCGGCGGTGCGGTGCGCAACGCGCTGCTCGGCCTGCCGCGTGCCGATCTGGACGTGGCGGGCGCGCTGCCGCCGGAGGTTGTGGAGGCGCGCTGCCGGCAGGCGGGGCTGCCGCTGTCGCGCGTGAACCGGTCGCTCGGCACGGTCGGCGCCGTGATCGGCGGCGAGACGGTCGAGTATACGG
>JAQXRK010000153.1 GCA_029218485.1 bacterium
CTCCCGCCCGCCGTAGCCATGGAGCAGCAGGTAGGAGCGGGCCGTGCCCGCGCAGCCCTGATAGCGGTGCTCCTGCCGCGCGCGCTCGATGAAGCGGCGGCTGTCGTCCGACATGCCCCGGGCGTTGAGCACGCAGATCAGTTGGGAAAGCGACACGCTGATGTCGCCTCCGATATGCAGCAGCATAGTCTCCTCCTTCCGCTCCCCCGCAACGGGGGAGCCGCGCGCCCTCATCCCACGGCTTGGGCGGCAGCCCGCGCCCCTCGCCGGTGAGGATTCACCGGGCACGTCCGGCGCCCGCACGCCGCGGCATTTGGCTGCGCAGTGGTTTTCCCCATCCGCGACCGCCATGCCGCCACGGCAATCCGCGCTTCCATCCGTGCGACAGGGTATCGGCTCCGTAAGGCGCGCAGCGCTTCGGCAACCGGGGCATTCAACCACACGGTGGCCTCCCCGGCCGCGACCGCCATGCCGCCACGGCAACACACACTTCCATCCGCGCGACAGGGATATCGGCTCCGCAAGGCACGCAGCGCTTCGGCAGCCGCGGCATTCAACCGCACGGTGGTCTTCCTATCCTCGGCCTCCATGCCGCCACGGCAACACGCGCTTCCATCCGCGCGACAGGGTATCGGCTCCGCAAGTCGCGCAGCGCCTCGGCAGCCGCGACAGTCGGCCGTTATACCTCGATCACATTGCCGTTCGACACGCTGTAAACCTGCATTTGCAGCGCACCCGCGGCCGTCAGCTCCTCCAGATGCGTGCAGGTGATGAATGTCTGGCAGCCCTGCACCGCCTCGAGCAGCATGCGCTGCCGCCGCTTGTCCAGCTCGGAGAACACATCGTCGAGCAGCAGCACCGGCGTTTCCCCGCGCAGCCGCTTGATGATCTCCAGCTCCGAGAGCTTCAGGCTCAGCACAACCGTGCGCTGCTGTCCCTGCGAGCCGTATACGCGCACATCGCTGCCGTCGAGCACCATCATCACATCGTCGCGGTGCGGGCCGACCGAGGTGCTGCCGCGGTAAACGTCCCGCTCCGTGTTCTCAAACAGCCGCTCGCGCATCGTCGCAGCCAGCCGCTCGGGTTCCACGCCCGGCAGGTTCGGCTGGTAGGAGAGCAGCAGCGTTTCGCGGCCGCCGGAGAGCTTGAGGTGCACATTCGCCGCGATGGCGGACAGCTCGTCCAGAAATGCCGCGCGCTCGATCGTGATCGCCGCGCCGAGCCGGGAAAGCTGCTCATCCCAGGGCTCGAGCAGACCCGCGCTCACGCTCGCTTCCTCCTTGAGCAGCGCGTTCCTCTGCTTGAGCGCCGCGTTGTACTGCTGCAGCGTGTAGTAGTACGCGGGCTTGAGCTGCGAAATCTCCATGTCGAGAAAGCGGCGCCGCTCCGCCGGCCCGCCCTTGACGAGCATCAAATCCTCCGGCGCGAACATCACCACGTTCAGGCAGCCGAGCAGCTCGCCCGAGCGCGACAGCGATGCGCCGTCGATCAGCAGCCGCTTCCGTTCGCCGGGCGCCAGCTTGCAGGTGATGCTGCGCGTGCCGCCGCGCGTGTGCAGCGTCAGCTGAACAACGCCGAACTGCTGCGCCTCCCGGATCAGCTCCGCATCGCGCGAGGTGCGGTGGCTGCGGCCGAGCGCGCACAAAAAGACGGATTCGAGCACATTGGTCTTGCCCGCGGCGTTGTCGCCCGTCAGCACGCAAAGCCCCGCGTCCGGCTGCAATTGCAGCCGCGCGTAATTGCGGAAATTCGTCAATTGCAGTTGCGAAATCCACATGCCCGCATTCTCCCCAACATATCTGGTATATTATATCACAGATTTTTCCGCTTGCCTATGCTTGAATTGTAAATATATTATAGGTAATACTCCCGAAAAACTGCGTTTGGCCCGCCTTCTCCGCCCTTCAGCCCCCAACAAAAAGGGGCTGTGGTATTTTTGTTCCACAGCCCCGCCGGCATTCCCCGGCCCTGTCCGCTTTTCCATTGTCCTGCCGCTTCCGCGCCCCGTCACCGAAACGGCACAGCGGCACGCGGTAATCGCCCTGCGGCGCCGGAAGCAGCGTGTAAACGATTGGGGGAACCACCCCCGCCCCGTCACCGAAAAGGCACAGCGGCACGCGGGAATCGTCCCTGCCGCTTTGTATGTCCCGTCATCCGGCTTGCCGATGCTCCGCGCTCCCGCATTCCGCGGTTCGCGTGTTCCGGTCAATACCCGCCGGTTCTCGGGTGTTCGTAGTCGAACTCCTGCCGCAGCTGATCGTAACGCGGGTGCACGCGCCAGCCCTCGGCGGTCGGCCCGTGCGAATACTTGATCTCCGTGTTGGGCAGCGCGGCGGCCAGCTGTTCCTGCTGCTCCTCCGAGAACAGATTACGCCCGATCCACAGTCGTTCAAGGCCCGTCATGGTGTACAGCGGCGATACATCCGCCACGCGGTTCCACGTGAGGTTCAGATGCTTGAGCTTCGTCATCCCGGTGAGCGGCGTCAGATCCACGATGCGGTTGTTGAACAGCTCCAGATATTCCATCTCCGTGCAGCCGGCAAGCGGCGTAATGTCATCCACATATCCGATGGCAAGGATAGCCACGCGCAGCTTCGGCATGTACGCGGTAAACGCGATATCGCGCAGACCGTTATGCCCAAGGTCGAGCAGCTCGCAGTCCACGCAGTATTTGAGCGGTTCCAGATCGGACCTCGAGAACTTATAGTGGTCCTTCACCAGCCGGATGCGCACCGCGTCGGTGCGTGCACTCGCCTGACCGAAACTCACGCGCCACACCACCTTCGTGTTCGGCAGCGCGTCGCGCAGGGCGGCCATGCGCTCGTTGGAGACGTTGCAGTTCTCCATCTCCAGCGTATCGCACTGCAGGTACGGGCCGAAGGCCTCCACCTCTGCCACCCGCTGGTTTCCCAGCTTGAGGCCCGACAGGCTGATGACCGGGTCGCACACCGAGAAGGTCTTGCCCATATAGGTGAACCGATAGTCAAACCGCGCGTTCGGGCAGGCGGCCTGCAGGCGGCCAAGCCCGGTCCAGCCGAGGCCGGCTGCCGCCGTCCCCTCC